>JAFLEC010000084.1 GCA_017302095.1 Lysobacterales bacterium
ATCGGTGCCGGCCGAGCGCATCAGGTAACCGATGGCGCCGGCGCGGATCGCCGCCGACGGCCCGCCGCTGCGGACCCGCGATCCCGGCCCGTAGCCGCTGCCGTCGCGCTTGCGTTCCATCCGGTAGTCGATGAAGGCGATCTTGCCGGCCAGCGAGCCGGGCGCCGCCTGCTGCAGCGCCTCCAGCGTCGGGAAGCGCACGACCTCGGCCTCGACGCTGCCGCCGGGACTGCCGCCGAGCGCGGTCACGTGCAGTCGCTGCGCGTGTGCGCCGAGCACGCGCGCCGACTCGGCGCGGCGCTCCCACTTGGGGAAGGTGACCGGCTCGGTCCACACCTTGTCGTAGCCGAGCGCCTCGAACTTCGCCCTCGCCCATGCCACCGCGCGCGCATCGGCCTCGCTGCCTGCAAGGCGCGGACCCACTTCCGTCGTCAGCGATTCCAGCACCCGCCAGCCGGTGTCGTCGGCCAGCGCCTGCGTGCGCAGGGTCGCGGCTTGCGCCATCGCCACGTCGGGGATGCGGGTCGCATCGCGCGCATCGGCGGGCAGGGCGATCGCGGTCGCAAGGGCAAGGGCGAGCAGGGCGTGGCGCATGGGACGGTCCCGGAAACGACGAAGCCGCGAGTGTACGACCCGCGGCTTCGTGCCGGATGTGCTGGAAGTCGGCGCGTTATTTGCGCAATGCGTCGCGGATCTCGCGCAGCAGGACGATGTCCTCGGGCGTCGCTGCGGGGGCCTCGGCGGGCTTCTGGTGCAGGCGGTTGATCGCCTTCACCACCAGGAAGATCGCGAACGCGACGATCACGAACTGGACGATGGCATTGATGAACTCGCCGTAGGCCAGCACCACCGCGGGCACTTCCTTGCCGGCCCCATCCACGGTCGCTTCCTTCAGCACGATGCCGAGCTTGGCGAAATCCACGCCGCCGATCAGCAAGCCCAGCGGCGGCATGATCACCTTGTCGACCAGTGCGGTGACGATCTTGCCGAATGCGGCGCCGATCACCACGCCCACGGCGAGGTCGATCACGTTGCCGCGCATCGCGAATTCCTTGAACTCCGTCATCATGCCCATGGCTGCTCCTGTGGCGTCGGGTGGGTCCGCCGACAGCCTACACCGCGGCGGGCAGGATCCGGCCGCGGCATTCGGTGATGGCGCCGAGGCGCGCATGGAAGCGGTCGCCCGGCTGCAGTGCGGCCACCCCGGCCGGGGTGCCCATGAAGACCAGGTCGCCGGCACGCAAGGCATACAGCTTCGACAGCTCGTGCAGGATCTCCGGGACATCCCAGATGAGCTGGTCCAGGCCGGACTGCTGGCGACGCTCGCCATTGACCTCCAGCGAGAGCTGCAGGCCGGCCAGGTCGCCCACCGCAGACGCCGGCACCAGGGCGCCGACCGGCGCCGACTGGTCGAAGCCCTTGCCGGTATCCCAGGGCAGGCCCTTCGCCTTCGCCGCGGCCTGCAGGTCGCGGCGGGTCAGGTCCAGGCCGACCGTGTAGGCGAACACCAGCGCCGATGCCTCGGCGACCGGCAACTCGCCCACGGGCGCATCGCGGCCGAGCGCGACCACCAGTTCGACTTCGTGGTGCAGGTCGCGCGTCCCCGGTGGATAGGCGACGTCGCCGTCGACCACGATCGCGTCGGCGGGCTTCATGAAGAACACCGGCGTGCCGCGTTCGGCCTTCGAGGCCGGCGCAACGGCGCCCATCTCGCGCGCGTGGTCGGCGAAGTTGCGGCCCACGCAATAGATCCGACGGACCGGGAAGGTCCCGAGGGCATGGCCGGCGAGGTCGCGGACCGGCAGGCGCGGCGTCGGGGAGGCGGCGACGAGGTCGCCGGCGGACGCGTCCACTCAGCGTGCCAGCGGCAGCGACGCCTTGCCCACCACGCGGAAGTCGCCGTCGATGGGGGCGTCGTGCACGAACAGGGGCCGGTTGCGCTGCTTCCACAGGCGCCAGAGCATGCCGGCGCCGAGCATCGCGATGCCCACGAATACGCTGACGAACAACAGGGTCAGCAGCAGGCCGACGCCGATCACGCCGAGCACAACACGCAAGATGCGGTGGCGCGGTCGGCGCGGGGCGGCGAAGCCGGCAAAACGGTTGCGGGCGGTGCGGAAGCGGGCGTTGCGGAAGATCGACATCGTGCGTGTGGTCCTGTGGGCCGTGGCGGCCATGACACTATGATGTGGAGTATCGACAGAACCTCCGGGGCAGTTGTGAGCAGTTCGTTAAACCCGACCCCCGCGGATGGCGACGGCGCGCACGCTTCCGACGTCGCGATCGCCCGCGTCGATGCGATCCCGCGCGATGGCCTGGTCGAAGTCGAAGCCGACGTCGAGGGCGAGCCGGAGTCGCTGATCCTGCATCGCGACGACGCGGGCGCGGTGCGCGCGTGGCGCAACGTCTGCCCGCATGCGGGGCGTCGCCTCGACTGGGCGCCGGGGCAATTCCTGCGCGCAAAGGACGGCAGCCTGGTGTGCGCGGTGCATGGCGCCAGCTTCGAGCTTGAAGGCGGCCGCTGCGTCGCCGGTCCCTGTCGCGGCGAATCGCTGCGCGCGGTGGCCGTGCATTGCGTGGAAGGCGAGGTGCGGCTTGGCGCGCCCGTCGCGGGTTGACCGCGGTCAGTACAGCAGGTTGATCACCGCCACGATCACCAGCAGGTAGAGCAGCGACAACGGCCCGCCCACGCGCCACATGTCGCGCGCGCTGTAGTTGGCCGGGCCGGTGATCATCGACATCACCGGGTTGGAGGCGGTCATCAGGTTGTTCGAGGCCGACAGCGCGACGATCAGGGCGAACGCGGTCGGGTTGCCGCCCGCCGCCAGCGCGACGTTGATCGCGATGGGCACCATGATGATGGTCGCGCCGACATGGCTGATCGCCAGCGAGAACGCGGTCGTCAGCAAACCGATCAGGACCTGCAGCAGCCACAGCGGGAAGCCCTCCGGCAATCGTTCCAGCGTGTGCCCGGCCAGCCAGGCGGCCGCGCCGCTGGAGTCCATCGCCCAGCCCAGCGGGATCAGGCAGGCCATCAGGAACACGGTCTTCCAGCTGATCGCCGCGTAGGCCTCGTCGACGTGCAGCACGCCGGCGACCAGCATCGCCGCGACCCCGGTCATCAGCGCGATCGGCACCGGGATCCGCGTGCTGAGCGCCAGCAGCATCGAGCCGGCGAAGATCGCCATCGCGATCTTGAACTTGTGCGGGCGCTGCTCGCCCTTCGGGTAGTCGGTGACGACGACGAAGTCCTTGCCCTTGGCCGCCTGCGCGAGGTCGGTCCAGATGCTGTGCAGGACCAGCATGTCGCCGGCGCGGATCGGCGTGGCGCGGACGTCGTCGCGCAGCACCTGCTTGTCGCGGTTGATCGCCAGCAGGCTGATGCCGTCCTGCTTGCGCAGGCGCAACTGCGCCGAGGTCTTGCCGATGAAGCGCGAGGTCGGCGGCACCACCGCCTCGGAGATGCCGGCGCGGCTCGGGTTGAACAGGTCGGCGAAGGTCCGCAGTCGGGTCGACAGGCGCAGGAACTGGTTCTGCGCGAAGTCGGCGACCTGTTCGCGCGGGCCCATCATGCCGAGCACGCTGCCCACCCAGATGCGGGTGTCGGCCGGCGGCGACAGCCGCGATTCCTCGCCGGTGCGCAGGGCCAGCAGCAGCGGCGCGCCGTGCAGGGCTTCGGCGTCACCCACGCTCATGCCGACCAGCGGACTGTCCGCGGTCACCGTGAGTTCGTAGACGTCGCCCTCGATGCCGTAGGCGCGCGAGAAGTAGCTCTGGGTGCGCGCCGGGGTGACCGCGTCGCCGCCGTCCTCGCGCAGGCGCTTGCCGGCGAAGAAATGGAAGTACGCCAGCGACAGCGCCAGCAGTGCCAGGCCGATCGGCATCGGCGCGAACATGTTGAGCGGTTCCAGCGCCGCCGCGCCCGACGGCAGGTTGGCGTTGGCCGCCACCAGCAGGTCGTTCAGCAGGATCAGCGGCGAATTGCCGACCATGGTGAGTCCGCCGCCCATGACGATCGCCGCCGCCAACGGCAGCAGCATGCGCGACAGGGTGAGGCCGGTGCGCGAGGAGAGCCGCGAGGCGACCGGCAGGAACAGCGACATCACCGCCGGGTTCTGCATCACCGAACTGGTCATGCCCGCCGCCGCGCTTGTGAGCAGCAACAGGCGCGATTCGACGCCGTGCGCGCGCCGCAGCAGCCAGCCGGCCAGGCGGTTGAGCGCGCCGGTGCGATCGAGCCCCGCGCCGAGGATCATGGTGGCGATGATGCTCATCACCGCGTTGCCGGCGAAGCCGCCGAACAGGTCCTCGCGCGGGACCAACCCGGTCAGCCCGAGCACCACCAGCACCACCAGCGCGACCACGTCCGCGCGCACGCGCTCGAACAGGAACATGGCCATCGTGAAGCCCACCAGGCCGAGCACCAGTTCCATGTCGGTGGTGAGCGTCAGCGCGGTGTCCATCCGGCGGGTTCGACTCCCTGTCCTGGTCGGTCTGCGTCAGCAGCGGTCGTACAGCAGGTCCCACACGCCGTGGCCCAGCCGCAGGCCGCGCGCCTCGAAATGCGTCTGCGGGCGCCAGTCCGGGCGGGGCACGCTGCCGCGCGGGCCGGCGCGGTTGGCGATGCCCGGGGTGGCGTCCAGCACGTCCCACATCTGCTCGGCATAGTCCTGCCAATCGGTGGCGAGGTGCAAGCGGCCGCCGTGCGCGAGCTTGCGCACCAGCAGCGCCGCGAACGCCGGGTTCACCAGCCGCCGCTTGTGGTGCCGCTTCTTGTGCCAGGGATCGGGGAAGTAGATGCGTGCCTCGTCGAGGCTGCCGTCGGCGATCTCGTGTTCCAGCACTTCCACCGCGTCGTGGTGGTAAAGCTTCACGTTGGCGGCATCGTCCACAGCCAGCGCGTTGAGCAGGCGGCCGACGCCGGGCGCGTGGACCTCGATGCCGACGTGGTCGCGCGCCGGGTCGCGTTGCGCCGAATACCGCAGCGCCTCGCCGTTGCCGAAACCGATCTCGAGGATGCGCCTGGCGCTGCGGCCGAACGCGGCATCGAAATCGCGCGGGGTACCGGCGTAGTCGAGGCCGAAACGCGGCCACGATTCGTCGAACGCGCGCTGCTGGGCGTCGGTGAAGCGGCCCTGGCGCAACACGAAGCTGCGCACCTTGCGCTCGCCCTCGGTGGCGGTGAACGGCTTGGGCGGTGCCTTGCGGCCGTCGCTGGTGAACGGGTCGGTCATCTCAGGCGATCAGCCCGTCCACCGGCGACGAAGCCGAGGCGAAGCGCTTGCGCGGGATGCGCCCGGCCCTGAACGCCGCACGCCCGGCTTCGACCGCCAGCTTCATCGCGTGCGCCATCAGCACCGGGTCGCGGGCGCCGGCGATCGCGGTGTTCATCAGCACGCCGTCGCAGCCGAGCTCCATCGCGATGCTCGCATCGGAGGCGGTGCCGACGCCCGCATCGACGATGATCGGCACCTTGGCGTTCTCGACGATCTCGATCAGGTTGTAGCGGTTCTGGATGCCCAGCCCGGAGCCGATCGGCGCGGCCAACGGCATCACCGCGACGCAGCCGATCTCCTCCAGCCGCTTGCACAGGATCGGGTCGTCGCTGGTGTAGACCATGACCTGGAAGCCATCGGCCACCAGGGTCTCGGCCGCGGCCAGGGTCTGCACCACGTCGGGGTAGAGGGTGCGCTGGTCGCCCAGCACCTCCAGCTTCACCAGTGCGTGGCCGTCCAGCAGCTCGCGCGCGAGCCGGCAGGTGCGCACCGCGTCTTCTGCGGTGTAACAACCCGCGGTGTTGGGCAGGATGGTGTAGCGGTCGGGCGGGAGCACGTCGAGCAGGTTGGGCTCGCCCGGGTTCTGGCCGATGTTGGTGCGGCGGATCGCGACGGTGACGATCTCGGCGCCGGCGGCCTCGGTCGCGTGGCGGGTTTCGTCCAGGTCCTTGAACTTGCCGGTTCCGGTCAGCAGGCGCGAGGCGTAGGCCTGGCCGGCGATGACCAGGGGGTCGCGTGGGGTGGGGGTTGTCATCCGCGGATTATCGCCGATGGCGGGCGGCGATGGCTTGGCCGGGCGGGCGCCTCAGCCGCCGCCCAGCGCGTGCACGATCTCGACCCGGTCGCCATCGTGCAGGCGGTGGATCGGGTGCTGGCTGCGCGGCACGATCCCGCCATTGACCTCCACCGCGACGCGGCGCCCGGCAAGGCCCTCGGCATCGAGCAGGGTGGCGATGGTGGCCTCGGGTGGGAGCGGGCGGCTTTCGCCGTTGAGGGTCACGTGCATGCAGTCATTTTCTCTGGTTTGCGGGCCCGCGTCGCCTGTCGCGCCGCAGCTTGTGACCGTTACGGTTTCGTGAAACCATCCGCGCCATTCGCTGTCGTACTGTCGGCGCCCATCCCGAGGAACCCCCCATGAAGACCAAGCTGATCCGCTCCGTGCTGGCTGCCGCGCTGGCCGTCGCCGCGCTTCCGGCCGTGGCACAGTCATCTTCCAAGTCTCCGTTCTCGCAGACGATCTTCTTCGGCGACAGCCTGACCGACGGAGGCTACTTCCGCCCGCTGCTGATCCAGATGGTGGGTCCGAACGGCGCCACCATCGGCCAGTTCACCACCAACCCGAGCTACGTCTGGTCGCAGTACCTCGCCGACTACTACGGCAGCAACGCGCAGGCCGCGTGGACCGGCAATGCCACCGCGACCCCGACGCCTGCCAGCGGCAACAACTGGGCGGTCGGCGGCGCGCGCGTCGGCACCAATTCCGTCGGCGGGCTGGGCTACACGCCTTCGCTCACCGCGCAGTACCAGGCGTACCTGGCCTCGGGCCATGCCGTGGACGCGCATGCGTTGTACACGGTCTGGGGTGGCGCCAACGACATGTTCGCGGTACAGGCCAATCCGTCGCAGGCCCAGGCGATCATCAGCGGCGCGGTGACCGCGCAGGTGGGACTGGTTGGCGCGCTGACCCAGGCCGGCGCGCAGTACATCCTGGTCCCGACCCTTCCCGACCTCGGCCTCACGCCGGACGCGCGCGCCGGCGGAGCGGTCGGCATGGCCCAGGGCACCGCGCTGGCCACGACCTATAACAGCAGCCTCTTCAACGCGCTGGCGGCCAACAACCTGCGGGTGATCCCGATGGACACCTTCCACTTCCTGCAGGAAGTGGTGGCCAATCCATCGCAGTTCGGCATCACCAACGTCACCGGCAAGGCCTGCCTTACCCAGCCGCCGCCGGCCGGGAGCTCCTCGCTGTTCTGCAGCCCGTTGTCGACCGTGCCTGGCGGCGCGAACAGCTACCTGTTCGCCGATGGCGTGCACCCGACCACCGCTGCGCACAAGGCGCTGGCGGATTTCGCAGTCTCGATCATCGAAGGACCGCGCCAGCTGGCGATCCTGCCGTATTCGGCCAGCACCATCGGTCGCGCCCGCGCGATGATGGTGGAGGGCTCCATCGACGCCTTCGCGCAGGATGAGCAGGACGGCATGCGCTGGTGGGGCGACGTGCGCGGCGACCAGGTCCGCTACGGCGCGCCGTTCCACTTCGACGGCACCGGCCCGACCGCCTCGTTCGGCATCGGTTGGCGCAGCGGCAACCTGTACTACGGCGGTTTTGCCGGTTACGGCCGCCAGGACATCGACTTCGGCGAGCGTCGCGGCAACTTCAAGCAGACCGATACCAGCGTCGGCGGCTTCCTGGGCTGGGAAAGCGGCGCCCTGTGGGCGAATGCCCAGTTGAGCTGGACCAACCTCGACTTCGATGTCGAGCGCCAGGTCAACTTGGGTGCCGCAACCCGCGTCCACACGGGTTCGCCGGGTGGCGACAACCTTTCGGTGGGTGGTAGCGTCGGTTGGAACTTCACCCATGGTGCCTTGACCCATGGTCCCGTGCTGACCTTGCTGTCGCAGCAGATCACGGTCGACGGTTACGCCGAGAGCGAGCCGACGCTCTCCACCTCGCTGGCGTTCCCGGAGCAGAAGGTCGATTCGCTGATCGGCAGCGCGGGTTGGCAGGCAAGCTACGAGATCAACGAGCACCTGGTCCCGTACGCCAAGTTGACCTGGGACCGCGAGTTCGAGGATGCGCGGGAGCAGGTGTACGCGCAGGCGCAATCGATCCCGAACTCGCTGCCCTACGCGGTGCCGGGGCTCGCGTTCGACGAAAGCTATGGCACCCTGACCTTCGGCATCCGCAGCAAGCTGATGGGCCTGGATGTCGTCACCGGCTCCAACGTCTCGGTCGGCCAGGCGGGCGGCAACGACTACAGCACCTTCATCACCGTGGGCGGCCGCTTCTGATCCGCCATCGAGCGCCCGCCCGCCGGGCGCGCGTTGTGTCGGCGCGGCGCGCGGCATAGACTTGGCACCCTCGCGGGTGTAGTTCAATGGTAGAACTGCAGCTTCCCAAGCTGCTAGCGTGGGTTCGATTCCCATCACCCGCTCCAATC
>JAFLEC010000085.1 GCA_017302095.1 Lysobacterales bacterium
CGCCTATGCGCGCGCGTCGTCGCAAGCCTATGCGCATCCCGCGAGCTGGTCGAACCTGTCGGCGTTGGCGGGCCAGGCGCGGGCGTTCGATCCCGGTTTGCCCGGACACAGCGGCTTGCGGCCGTCGGCGGGCGTGGACGTGCGTACCGCATTGCTCGTGGCGGCCGACCTGCTGGAGGCGCAGGGCATCGCCTACCACCTGACCGGCGGGACCTTGCTCGCGGTGGTCAAGGACGGCGCGCTGTTCCCGCACGACAAGGATGTCGACCTGATGTTGCTCGATCCAACGCCTTCGCAGCTGGAGGCGGTGCAGGCGGCGGTGGCGCGACACCCCGAACTGCTGCAACCGCGCGGCGGCGACCAGGAAGTCATCGGTTTGCAGCATGCCCCCACCGGCGTCGGCATCGACCTGCTGGTCGCACGCACGGCCGAAGACGGCGGCTACCGCGTCGGCCTGGGTTGGCCTGACCACCTCGCGTCCCTGGTCGGCCCCTATGCGACCGGGCGACTGGCCTGGGACGGGCGCGACTGGCCGGTGCCGGCGCCGCCGCAGGCTTACCTGGCACGCGTCTACGGGGACGACTGGCGGGCGCAATGCACCACGGCGGCTGGCATCGCCTACGATCGCTGCTACCTGGATACCGCGGTGTCGTCGCAGGCACGCACCCCCGAATCCCTGCCGCGCGCGCTCAACCTCGGCTTGGCGCGTCTTTCGCACGTGCTCGAGGGCCGCGAGTGGTCGAAGGCGGTGGCCTACTGCGCACAACTGCTGGCGCGCGAGGAATTCCCGGAGGTCCGCATGGTCCTTGGCCGGTTGCAAGCGGCCGGCCACGATGGCATGCGCTTCGATGGCTGAGGCGCGCATCTCCGCGCTGCTGCCGGCCGGTGGCGCTGGTACCCGGTTGGGCCTGGGCGACAAGGGTTTCCTGGAGTTGGCGGGCAAGCCCTTGCTGCACTGGGTCGCGGAGAAAGCCCGCGAGGTCGCCGACGAAGTGGTCGTGGCAGTGCCGGGCGAACGGCTCGCGCAAGCGCGGGCATTGCTGCCGGGTTGCGTCGTCGTCGCTGGTGGCGCGACGCGCCATGCCAGCATCGCGAGGTTGGCCGACGCCGCCTCGGGCGACTGGATGCTCGTCCACGACGTCGCCCGCCCGTTCGCCAGCGTCGCGCTGATGCGCTCGGTGCTGGCGGCGGCATCGGGATGCGGGTGCGCCGGTGCCATGCTGGACCCCGAAGTGCCAGTGGCACGCCTGCGCGATGGACGCGTGGTCGAGGCGCTTGCGCGCAGCGAGGCGGCCATTTTCCAGGCGCCGCAGGCGTTCGACCGCGCCTTGCTGCTGCGCTTGCTGCGCGATGCCGCCGAGGCCCGGTGGGAACCCCAGTCCACGCTCCAGTTGGCGGTGCGCGCGGGGATTCCGGTCGCGGCGGTGCCTGGCGAGAAAACCAACATCAAGATCACCACGGCGGACGATTGGCGTCTTGCCCAACTGCTGGAGTCCCACCTGCGATGAGTTCAGGCAACCTGCCACGCACGGCGCATCCGGAGTTGTTCCGATGGTCCGCGGAGCTGGATCCAGGCGACTACGTCCGCGCCCGCTACCGGGTTGGATCCCTGCACGACGCGGATGCCACCGCGTTCGGCATGGCGATGGAGCAGAGCGCTGCGACCACTTGGATCGCGGACCATGTCGAGCCGGCGATGTTGCGGGAGTGGACGATCAGGGTGTGCGCGGTCCGACCGGATGCCACCGCGGCCAACGGTGCCGGCGTGGCTCCCTACCACCTGCCGACCGAGGTCTATGCCGAGGGTGGCGGCGCGGAGCGCCGTTGGGAGATCGAGCTGGCGATCCCGCGCCGGCTGTTGGCAGGCAAGCCGGCGCAACTATGGAACGTGGTGCTTGGCGAACTGCCGCGGCTGGGTTTCCTCACCCGCTTCCAGCTGGCCGGATTGGACCTGCCTGCCGAGTTCGGGCCAGGCCCGGCATTCGGCGTCGCCGGCATCCGCGAACGCTTCGGCGTGCCCCGCGGCCCGTTGCTGTGCCGGTCGATGCGGCCAGCCGTCGGCCTGGACATCGCGACCATGGCCGCGCTCAATCGCGAGGTGCTGGAAGGCGGCTTCCACTTGGTGAAGGATGACGAACTGCAGGTGTTCGCCAGCTTCGACGGATTCCGTGCCCATGTCGAGGCGATGGTCGCGGCGCGGGATGCGGCCCGGCGGGCGACCGGCGAGCGCAAGGGCTACCTGGCCAACCTGATCTGCGAGCCGGACGAACTCCAGGAGCGCTGGGCGTTGCTGCAGGCGCTGGACGTGGATGCGGCGCTGGTCGCGCCCGCGCTCCAGGGCTTTGGCACGCTCGCGATGCTGGCGCGTGGGCGGCGCATGCCCTTGCTCGCGCACAACACCGGCAGCGAGCTCGGATCGCGCCATCCCGACTGGGGGATCGCGCACTCCGTGCTCAGCCATGCCTGCGAGGCGTTCGGCGCCGATTGGATGGTGACGTCCGGCGAGTACGGGGCGCAGGATGGGATCGGACTGGCGGACGCCTGGCCCTTCGGGCGGCCGCAGCGCGCCATGCCGATCCTGCAGGGTGGCAAGTCCCCGGACGGCTTGCCGCGCTTCCGCGCCGGCGTGGGCAGCGACGACTACATGCTCATCGTGGCGTCCTGGGTCGATGCCCATCCCGAGGGCGTGCGCGGTGGCGCGCGTGCGTTCAGGACGGCGGTGGACGCACAGGGGTCGGCCGGCTAGCCGCGCCAGCCGATGTCCGCCTGGCGGCGGCGCCCACGTATGCCTCGATGCCGGCATCGACGATGCCACCACATGCGAGGTGCACGATGCCCAAGGCCATCAGCGGATCGGTGGGGCGGGCTGGGCGCAATTTCCCCCCGGCAGACGTGATGACGGTCCAGTACCTGCTCAATTGCGTGCCGGCCAGCCAGGGCGGGCCCAGTCCCGAACTGGTTGTCGATGGCGCGGTCGGGCCCAAGACAATCGCCGCGATCGAGAAATTCCAGCGTGCCATCGGCGGGACCTGCGATGGCCGCGTCGATCCCGGCGGCGGCACCCTGCGGGCGCTGCACGCGCGCGATCCCTACCCGACGCAGTCCATCTCCCCAGCTGCCGGGATGGCGAAGGGCGGGGCGCAATCGCCCGGCGGAAAATCCGGGTCCTTCGGCCAGAAGGACGGGTTCGGCCAGCCCGGCATGAAGGGCGGGGCGGGCGATCCCTGGGGCAACAAGTCGGGCGGCGGCTTCGGGCAGAAGAGCGGCTTTGGCCAGCCCGGCACGAAGGGTGGGGCGGGCGATCCCTGGGGCAACAAGTCGGGCGGTGGCGGCGGCTTCGGGCAGAAGGGTGGATTCGGCAGCAAAGGCTTCTGACAGCCGCGCATGGAGGAGCGTGCGATCGTCGAGGAAACGACGCCCTTCGTGCGCGACGTGCTGCTGCCCGGTGGGCCCGGCCACGTCCCGCGGATCGATCCGGCGGCCTGCCGCTTCCGGCTGCGGATCGCGGCATCCAGCGTGCATCGTTGGGGCGTGTTCGCCGCTGAGGACATCCCCAAGCGTCGGCGAGTGATCGAATACACCGGCCAGCGCATCGGCCTGCGCGAGGCCTACCGCCGGCGCCTGCGGCCGCAGCTCTACCTGTTCCGCTGCAGCGCGCGGCGCCTGATCGATGGCGGGATCGGCGGCAGCGGCGCCGAGTTCATCAACCACGGCTGCGCGCCCAACCTGGTCGCACGCTTCGACCGTCGCCGGGTGTTCCTGTCCAGCCTGCGCGCGATCGCCGCGGGCGAGGAATTGCTGCTGGACTACCAGGTCCGCGGCGACGTCGAGCCGATCCCCTGCGCCTGCGGCACGCCCGCATGCCGGGGTTTCCTCAACGCGCTCGACTAGGCGCGCTTCCGTTTTCCCGGCCGGGCGCGGATCATCGCGCGATCAACGCGAACCGGGTCATCCACGTGCAAGAACCGCAACAAGACGTCCTCGTCATCGGCGGCGGCCACAACGGCCTGGTCTGCGCCGCGTACCTGGCCGCGGCCGGCCTGAAGGTGCGGGTGCTGGAGCGCCGCCACCTGGTCGGCGGCGCGGCGGTCACCGAGGAATTCCACCCCGGGTTCCGCAACTCGGTCGCCAGCTACACGGTCAGCCTGCTGAATCCGGCGGTGATCCGCGACCTGCGCCTGGCCGAGCACGGCCTGCGCGTGGTCGAGCGGCCGTACGCCAACTTCCTGCCGTTGCCGGACGGGCGCAGCTTCCGCCTCGGCGGCGAGCACACCCACGCCGAGGTGGCGAAGTGGTCGGCGCGCGATGCGCAGCGGCTCCCCGAGTACTACGCGATGCTCGATCGCATCGTGGTGGTGCTGCGCGAACTGATGCGGCGCACGCCGCCGAACGTCAGCGACGGCTTCGTGCTGGCCGACTGGCTGAACTCGCTGGCGGTCGGTCGCCAATTGAAGTCGCTGGACATGCGCGGGCGCCGCGACCTGCTCGACCTGTTCACCAAGTCGGCCGGCGAACTGCTGGACGAATGGTTCGAGGGCGAGCCGCTGAAGGCCGCGCTGGGCTGGGATTCGGTGGTCGGCAACTTCGCCAGCCCGTACACCCCGGGCAGCGCCTACGTGCTGCTGCACCACGTGTTCGGCGAGGTCAACGGCAACGCCGGCGCGTGGGGCCACGCGATCGGCGGGATGGGCGCGATCACCCAGGCCATGCGCAAGGAATGCGAAGCGCGCGGCGTCGCCATCGAGACCGACGCCGAGGTCGCGCGGCTGCTGGTGGAGGGCGGCAGGGCGGTCGGCGTCGAACTGGCGGATGGCCGCGTGCTGCGTGCGTCGCTGGTCGCCAGCAACCTCAACCCGAAGCTGCTGTATTCGAAGCTGGTCGAGCCCGGCCAGCTCGACGCCGATGCGACCCGGCGGGTGGCGCGTTACCGCTGCGGTTCCGGCACCTTCCGCATGAACGTGGCGTTGTCCGAATTGCCGGACTTCACCGCGATGCCCGGCACCACGCTGCAGCCGCACCACCAGAGCGGGATCCTGATCGGGCCGTCGCTGCGGTATTTCGAGCAGGCCTATTTCGATGCGAAGTCGAAACAGTACAACCCGGGCTGGGCGCGCCAGCCGATCGTCGAGGTGGTGATTTCCTCGACCCTCGACGACACCCTCGCGCCGGCCGGCCAGCACGTGGCCAGCCTGTTCTGCCAGCAGGTGCACCCGGAGGTCGACGGCGGCTGGGACGCCCACCGCGACACCGTGGCGAAGCTGATGATCGACACCGTCGACGCTTACGCGCCGAACTTCGCGCGCAGCGTGGTCGGCTACGAGGCGCTGAGCCCGCTCGACCTCGAGCGGCGCATCGGCCTGGTCGGCGGCGACATCTTCCATGGCGCGCTGGGGTTGGACCAGATGTTCAGCGCGCGCCCGTTCCTCGGCCAAGGGAACTACCGCGGCGCGTTCGCCGGGCTGTACCTGTGCGGTTCCGGCAGCCATCCGGGCGGCGGCGTCACCGGCTTGCCCGGACGCAATGCGGCCCGCGAAATCCTGCGCAACCTGCGACGCGGGCCACGCCCGGATTGACGCTGCGGAACGCATTGCTGCACCCGTCGGTGCAGTTTTGCAGTGCAGCGTGCAAACCCCCTAACGAATCCTTCACGATCGCCCCGCGTCCCGACGTGGGGGAGGGAGCAGGCCCGCTGAGACTTCGGTCGAAGCGGGCTTTTTTATTGCCCGTGTCGCGCGCTCAGTCCGCCGGCACCGTGCGCGGCAGCGCCCAGGCGCGCAACGCCTGCACCTGCTCCGCCATCAGCACGGACAGCGGCCGGGTGTCGCGCAAGGCCTGCATCAGTCCCTGGGTGTCGATGCCGCCCTCGCCGGCATGCGCCGCGTACAGCGCGCTGACGATGGCCTGTTCGATCTCCGCGCCGGAGAAGCCCTCGCTCGCCGCCGCCAGCGCCGACAGGTCGATGTCGCCGCGCGGCAGCTTCCGGCGGTCGAGGTGCAGCGCGAAGATTTCGGCGCGCGCCGCCGCTGCCGGCAGGTCGACGAAGAAGATCTCGTCGAAGCGGCCCTTGCGCAGCAGTTCGGCGGGCAGTTCGTGGACCTGGTTGGCGGTGGCGACCAGGAACACCCGCGACGTGCGTTCCGCCATCCACGTCAGCAGGTAGCCCAGCACGCGCCGCGACAGTCCGCCGTCGCCCTCGCCGCTGCCCGCGGCCAGGCCCTTCTCGAGCTCGTCGATCCACAGCACGCAGGGCGCGAGCTGTTCGGTCGAGGCCAGCGCGGCGCGCAGGTTCTTCTCGGTCTCGCCGTGGTACTTGTCGTACAGGGTGCCGAAGTCCAGCCGCACCAGCGGCACCCCGAAGCCGCCGGCGACCGCCTTCGCCAGCAGCGACTTGCCGCAACCCTGCACGCCCAGCAGCAGCATGCCCTTGGGCGGCGCCAGCCCGGGCGGTGGCGGGTCCTGCAGGAACGGCGCGCGCCGCTGTTCGACCCAGCGCTTCAGGCGGGTCGCGCCGCCGACGTCGGCGAAGCGCGCGGTGTCGTATTCGTAGTGCAGGTGCCCGCTCTTGTTGAGCAGTTCGAACTTCAGCCGCGCCAGTTCCGGCAGGTCGTCGGGGCCGAGCACGCCATCGCGGTAGATCAGGTGGCGGGCGATGCGCCGCGCATCGGTCAGGCTCATGCCCTGCAGGTTGCGCACGATCTGTTTCACCGCCTCGGCATCGGCTTCGACCCGGCGCCCGCCGTGCTCGGCGGCATAGGCGCGCGCTTCGTCCTGGACCAGCTTGAGCAGCGCGTTGGCGTCGGGCAGGCGCAGCGAGAACCGCACCGCGAAGGGTTCCAGCGCCTCCGGCAGTTCGACCTTGGTGCCGATCAGCACCAGCACGTGCGGCTGCCCGGCCCGGCGCTGGATCAGGTCGCGCAGCGCGCGCTGGTAGCTCGCATAGCCGAGGTACGGGTGCGCGTCCAGCAGCAGGTAGGTGCCGCGCTGCGGGGCGTCGCGGATCGCGTTGAGGGCGGCGCTGAGGTCGGGCGCGCCTTCCGCCTCGTCCTCGCGGTCCATGTCGATCCGGCGCAGGCCCTCGGTCACCGACCAGCGGTAGAGCGCGCGCCAGGCATGCATCAGCGATTGCCGGAACAGCTCGACCACCCGCGCTTCGTCGGGGGTTTCGATCACCAGCAGCGGGGTTTGCGCGCGCAGCAGCGCGACCAGGTCCTGCAGTTCGCTCATGGCATCGCACGATAGCGAGGCGGCCCGGATGCCACAATCGCGGCATGCCGCATGCCCCGACCGTCGAACGCTGGCTCGCACGCCTGCCGCAGGAGGCCGGCTGGCGCGCCGACACGGCTTTCGTCGACAAGCTGCGGCGGTTGGCGGTGGCCAGCGATTTCGCGATGGCCACGCTGGTCGCGCAGCCGGCATTGGTGGAGCGACTGCATGCCGACGACGGCCTCGCGCCGCTGCCGTTGCCGATGCTCGTGGCCGACCAGCCGGACGACTGGCCGCGCCTGCTGCGGCGTTACCGGCATGCGGTGTCCACGGTACTGGCCTGGCGCGACATCGTCGCCGGCGATCCGGTGGATGCGATCATCGCCGGCAGCACCACGCTGGCGGAGGATTGCCTGCGGCTCGCGCTGGAGGCGCTGGAGGCCCAGTTCGCCGCGCGCCATGGCGTGGTCCGCGACGCCGACGGGCAACAGCAGCGGCTGGTGGTGTTCGGGATGGGCAAGCTCGGCGGCGCCGAGCTCAACTTCAGTTCCGACATCGACCTGGTCTATGCCTACGAACGCGAGGGCAGCGCCGACGGCACGCGCGCGCTCGAGGCGCAGGACTATTTCGCGCGGCTCGGGCAGCAGTTGGCCAAGCTGCTCAACGAAACCACCGCCGACGGCTTCTGCCACCGGGTCGACCTGCGCCTGCGGCCGTTCGGCAATGCCGGCCGGGTCGCGCTGTCGTTCGCGGCGATGGAGCTGTACTTCCAGCGCGAGGGCCGCGATTGGGAGCGCTACGCCTGGCAGAAGGCAAGGCCGGTCGCTGGCGACCTCGCGGCCGGCGAGCGCCTGCTCGCGGCGCTGCGCCCGTTCGTGTACCGCCGCTACCTGGACTACGGCGCGCTGGACGGGCTGCGCGCGATGAAGGCCACCATCGCCGCCGAGGTGGCGCGCAAGGACATGGCCGACGACATCAAGCGCGGTCCCGGCGGCATCCGCGAGATCGAGTTCCTCGCGCAGTCGCTGCAATTGATCCGTGGCGGCCGCGAACCGTCGCTGCGCGAGCGCCGGCTGCTGCCGGCGT
>JAFLEC010000086.1 GCA_017302095.1 Lysobacterales bacterium
AGCGCGCTGATGGTGTCGGCGCCCAGCCCCGGCGCCTCGTTGCGGGCCAGGGTTTCCAGCTCGTCGCGGACCTGCGCCTCGCTGCGGGCATAGGGCCCCAGCCGGTCCTTCACCGAGACCTCGACTTCGCCGCGCTTGGCGCAACCCGACGGCGCCGCCGCGAGCACCGCGACCTGCGAGGCGCCGGGCGCGAGATGAACGAAGGTGCAGCCGGACGTCGCCAGCAAGGCGGCCACCCACGGGATCGAACGCATGCCGTTTCTCCAGAAAGCACGATGCCGGCAGTGTCGCCGGCATCGTGCATGCGTGGCTGAACGGCGCGCTTACTTGGCGACCGGCTTGCCGTCGGCGTCGAGGATGGTGACCTCGCCGAGGTTCAGCGCGCGCACCACCTGCTCGGTCTTCGACAGGTCGCCCACGATCACCCAGGTCAGCGCCTTCGGATCCAGCGCCTTGGCGGCCGCATCGACCTGCGCCGGGGTCATCGCCTCGATCTCGGCCTTGCGCCTGAACACGTAGTCGTCCGGGCGCCCGTACAGCACGTTGCTGCCGATCGTGCCCATCACCGAGGCCGCGGTCTCGTACGCGCCGGGCAGGCTCAGGGTCAGGATCTTGCGCATGCCGGACACTTCGTCGGCACTGGCGCCGCGCTTGCCGCTGGAGAACTCGGCGATCTCGCGCTGGATCTCCGCCACCGACTCCGCGGTCTTGTCGATCTGCACCGGCGCCGACGCCGTCCACAGGCGCTGGCCGACCGCGCCGCCGGCACCGCTGCGGGCGCCGTAGGACCAGTGCTTCTCCTCGCGCAGGTTCATGTTGAGGCGCGCGGTGAAATCGCCGCCCAGCACCATGTTGGCCATGTCGAAGGCGGTCGCGCCGGGATCCTTGCTGGACGGCGCCAGCTCGGCGGCCACGATGTTCGCCTGCACCGCGCCGGGCTGGTCGACCAGGAACACGCGCGCGGCCTTCTGGCTGGCCACCGCCGGGATCGCGGTCGCGGCGGCGGCGTTGCCGGTCGCCTTCCAGTCGCCGAAGTGGCGCTCCAGCACCGGCACGATCTCCTTCAGCGTGGTGTCGCCGACCACTACCAGGGTGGCGTCCTGCGGACGCAGCGCGCGTGCGTGGTAGCCCACCAGGTCGTCGCGGGTGAGCGCGGCGATCGCCGCCTCGGTGCCGCTGCCGGTGCGCGGCGCGGCATACGGATGCCCGGCGCCGAACACCAGTCCCGGGACCACGCGCTGGATGATGCCGTTCGGGTTCGCCTTCTCCTGCTTGATGCCGGCGATCCACTGGCCCTTCACGCGGTCGATCTCGGCCTGGTCGAAGCGCGGCTTGCGCAGCATGTCGGCATACAGCGCCACCGACGGTTCCAGGTTCTGCTTCAGCGCCGACAGGTACGCGCTCTGGCTG
Organism: Lysobacterales bacterium; assembly: GCA_017302095.1. Lineage (GTDB taxonomy): Bacteria > Pseudomonadota > Gammaproteobacteria > Xanthomonadales > Xanthomonadaceae > Thermomonas. The sequence goes on from JAFLEC010000086.1 coordinate 1,411, forward strand.
TCCAGCCCGGCGCTGGCGCCCATGTTCGCGCCCAGCGATTCCACGCGGTCGGCGAAGGTCAGCGCATCGAGGTCGCCGGCGCCTTCGTCGAGCAGGCCCATCGCGAAACTGGCGGCGCCCGGCTTGCCGGCCGGATCGGCGGCGTACCCGCCGCGGAACTCGTAGCTCATCTGCACCACCGGGATATCATGGCGCTCGGCCAGGATCACGGTGGTGCCGTTCTTCAGCGTGGCGCGCTGCAGGGTCGGGAACTTGAGGTCGGGGAAGCGGGTGGTGACCGGCACGCCGGCCTTGCGATCCACCGTGGACGCGAGCGTCTTGAACTTCGGGTCCACCGCCGGAACCTTGAACGGCGCCGGGGTCACCGCCGGCTCTTCCGCCAGGACCTCGCGCTTGCCCGGCGACACCACCAGGGTATGGCTGCCCTTGCCGGCGCCCAGCCAGGTGTTGCCGGCGGCGCGCACGTTGTCGACGGTCGCCGCGGCCAGGGTCTTGAGGCTGTCGCGGAAACAGCCCGGGTCCCCGGTGTAGACCGCGCATTCGGCGAGGGCATCGGCCTTGCCGCCGAACCCGCCGATGCGCTCCACGCCGCGGATCCAGCCCGCCTGCAGGCTGGTGCGCGCACGATCGAGTTCGTCGCGGCTCGGACCGTCCTTCAGCAGCGCCTTGAGCTCGGCGTCGATCGCCGCCTCCACCTTGGCCGGGTCCACGCCCTGCTTGACGCTGGCCATGACCATGAAGCTGCTGCCCAGCTGCGAGCCGTAGGCGCCGGCGCTGACGTTGTCGACCAGCTTGTCCTGGTGGACCAGGCGGCGGTCGAGGCGCGAGGACTTGCCACCGCCCAGCACCTGCGCGAACAGCTGCAGGCGGTCGAGGTCGGGCTGGCCGTACTCGGCGACGTTCCACACGCGGTAGACGCGCGCCTGCGGCACGTTGTCGGTCATCGCGGCGCGGCTGTCCTTGGCCAGCGCGGCCACGTCGACCTTCGGCTGGGCCATGCTCGGGCCGGCCGGGATGTCGCCGAAGTACTTCGCGACCTTGTCCTTCGCCGTGGCCAGGTCGATGTCGCCGGCCAGCACCAGCACCGCGTTGTTCGGGCCGTACCAGGTGCGGAACCAGGTCTTCACGTCCTCCAGCGAGGCCGCGTTGAGGTCGTTCATCGACCCGATGGTGCTGTGGTGGTACGGGTGGCCCTTGGGGTACATCGCCTTGCCGATGGCGTCCCAGACCTGGCCATAGGGCTGGTTCTCGCCCTGGCGCTTCTCGTTCTGGACCACCCCGCGCTGCTCGTCGAGGGTCGCCTGGTCGATCGCGCCGAGCAGGTGGCCCATGCGGTCGGATTCCATCCACAGCGCCATGTCGAGGGCGGTGGTCGGCACGTTCTCGAAGTAGTTGGTGCGGTCCGAATTGGTGGTGCCGTTCTGGCCGGTGGCACCGACCTCCTTGAACGGGCCGAAGAACTCGCCCGGGGCGTTCTCGCTGCCGTTGAACATCAGGTGCTCGAACAGGTGGGCGAAGCCGCTGCGGCCGGCGGGTTCGTCCTTGCTGCCGACGTGGTACCAGACGTTGACCGCGACGATCGGCGCCTTGCGGTCGGTGTGCACGACCACGCGCAAGCCATTCGGCAGGGTGAACTGCTCGTACGGGATGTCGACCGCGGGGGCGGTGGCGGCCTGCGCCGACGGGGCATAGGCACCGGTCGACAACGCGCCGGCAAGGGCAAGGGCGAGCGCGGCGGGACGGAACACGGACATGCAGGACTCCAGTCAGGTACGGCGAAACCGTCGATGTTAGCCGTGGCCGGCGGCCGATACACTAGGCCGGAAGCCACCTCCGAGGCCCGCCATGCCGCGCAACGTCCTGGTCACCGGTGCCAATCGCGGGATCGGCCTGGAACTCGCCCGCCAGTTGCTCGCGCGCGGCGACCACGTGGTCGCCACCTGCCGCCAGCCGGGCAAGGCCACCGCCCTGAATGCGCTGGCCGCCGAATATCCCGGCCGCCTGCACGTGCTGCCGCTGGACGTGGCCAACGCACGCGCGCGCGCCGAACTGGTCCGCGAACTGCCGCTGGTGCTGGGCGAGGACGCGCGCCTCGACTGGCTGGTCAACAACGCCGGCGTGCTGCATTCGGGGGAACGCTTCGGCCACGTCGAGGAAGCGATCCTCGAGGACAGCCTGCGCGTGAACGCGATCGGGCCGTTCCTGCTGGCGCAGGCGCTGGCGCCGATGCTGGTCGACGGCGGCCGCATCGCCAACCTGTCCACGATCATGGCCTCGATCGCCAACCGCACCGAGTTCCGCTCGCCCAGCTACAGCGCCAGCAAGGCCGCGCAGAACATGCTGACCCGCCAGCTCGCGCTGGCGCTGGCGCCGCGCGGGATCGTAGTGCTGGCCCTGCACCCGGGCTGGGTGATGACCGAGATGGGCGGCGGGCAGGCGACCCTGCCGGTCCCGGACGCGGCGCAGGGCCTGTTGCAGGTGATAGAAGCCAGCGGCCCCGACCAGAGCGGGCGCTTCCTGGACTGGCGCGGCCAGCCCTTGCCCTGGTGAGCGACGACAGCCGATGTTCCACGTGGTCCTGCACCAACCCGAGATCCCGCCCAACACCGGCAACGTGATCCGCCTGTGCGCCAACACCGGCGCGATGCTCCACCTGGTGCGGCCACTCGGATTCGACCTCGACGACCGCCAACTGCGCCGGGCCGGCCTGGACTACCACGAGTACGCCGCGACGCAGGTCCACGCCGACCTCGCGGCGGCGCTGGCGGCGATCGCCGAGCGCGAGGGCGGCGCACCGCGCGTGTTCGCGTTCACCACCCGCGGCAGCATCCGCTTCGACACCCCGGCCTACCGCGGCGGCGACGTGTTCCTGTTCGGCAGCGAGACCGCCGGCCTGCCCGCCGGGGTGCTCGACGACATCCCGCCGGCGCAGCGCCTGCGGCTGCCGATGCGACCCGGCAACCGCAGCCTCAACCTGTCGAATGCGGTCGCGGTCACCGTGTTCGAGGCCTGGCGCCAGGCCGACTACCCCGGTGGCGGTTGAGCGCGGCGACCACGCCCGATCCCGAATAGTTCCTGTACCAGCCAGTTTTGTATTCAGGCCGGGTTGTGATGCGGCGCCCAGAATGCGCCCCACGCCGGTACCCCCGGCGTGACCAATAACAACATCGAGGTGTCCCCCATGAAGCGTTCCATGCTTGCCCTGACCCTGCTGGCCGCCCTGCCCTTCGCCGCCTCCGCGGCCGACGGCCTGTCCTACAACTACGTGCAGGGCAACTACGTCCGCACCAACACCGACGCCGGCGACGCCGACGGCTGGGGCCTGAACGGTTCGGTCGCGGTGCACCCGAACGTGCACCTGTTCGGCAGCTATGCCAACCAGAAGATCGACGGCACCAGCGCCGACTTCGACCAGTGGCGCGTCGGCGTGGGCTACAACAAGGCGTTCTCGCCGAAGGCCGACTTCGTCGCCAACGTGGCCTATGACAAGTACGACGCCGGCGGCGGCGTGGACTTCGACGGCTACAGCATCGAAGGCGGCGTGCGCGCGGCGCTGGCCCCGAAGTTCGAGGGCTACGCGATGCTCGGTTACGAGGACGGCAACCAGTTCGACGGCGACGTCTACGGCCGCCTCGGTGGCCAGGTGAAGTTCAACCAGAACTGGGGCGTCGCGGCCGACGTCAAGGTCGCCAACGGCGGCGACACCCAGTGGACCGTGGGTCCGCGCCTGACCTGGTAAGGCCTGCCCCTCAGGGACGCGACCACCGCTGCCTGTCGCGGTGGTCGCCACCGGTCGCGCCGGACCTCCCCCACCTGCGCGACCCCGACGCCCGGCATCCGCCGGGCGTTGTCTTTTTGCGGAACGGTCGAAGCAGCGTCGCCGGAGGGCGAACCGCCGGATCAGGGCGCGAACAGCGCCTGCGGATATTCGGCCTTCTGCTCGCGCGCCATCAGCCGGCGCAGGCCTTCGGCCGGGGTGATGTCGCCGTGCAGGACGTCGCGCACGTTGCTGGCGATCGGCAGTTCCACGCCATGGCGCTCGGCCTGCCGCATCACCTCGTCGGCGGTCTGGATCGATTCCACGACCTGGCCGATCTCGCGCACCGCGTCCTCGATCGTTGAGCCCCGCCCCAGCGCCAGGCCGAGGCGGCGGTTGCGCGAGAGGTCGCCGGTGCAGGTCAGCACCAGGTCGCCCAGCCCGGCCAGGCCCATCAGGGTCTCCGGGCGGCCGCCGATGGCGATGTTGAGCCGCAGCATCTCGTTGAGTCCGCGGGTGATCAGGCCGGCGCGGGCATTCAGGCCCAGCCCCATGCCATCGGCAACGCCGGTGGCGACCGCCAGCACATTCTTCATCGCGCCGCCCAGCTCGGCGCCGAGCATGTCGTCGCCGGTGTAGGCGCGGAACGCCGGGCCATGCAGGACCGCAGCGACCTGCCGGCAGAACGCCGCATCTTCGGAATGCACGGTGAGCGCGGTCGGCAGGCCCTGCGCGACTTCCTTCGCGAACGATGGCCCGGTCACCACCGCGAGCGGGACGTCGTCGCCGCGGCCGGTGTTGCCAAGGATGTCGCCGGCGACTTCATGCAGGAAGCGGCCGCTGCCGGGTTCGAAGCCCTTGGTCGCCCAGGCCACGCCGGCATGCGACGGCCGCAGCGGCGCCAGCAGGCGCAGGGTTTCGGCGAATGCGTGCGACGGCACCACGACCAGCACCAGGTCGGCGCCGGCCAGGGCCTCGGGCAGCGAAGTGGTCGCGCGCAGGCTGGCCGGCAAGGCAATGCCGGGCAGGTAACGCGGGTTTTCGGCGCGCGCCTCGATCGCCGCGGCGACCGCCGGGTCACGCCCCCACAAGGTGGCGGCGTGACCATGGCGGGCGATCAAAGCGGCCAGCGCGGTGCCCCAGGAGCCCGCGCCGAGGACGGCGACCGACGGGTGCGCGGACTGCGTCATGCAGTCGTGGCGTCAGGCGTTGCCAGCGGTTTCCGCGTCGGCCAGGCCGTCGCCGGCCTGCAGCTGCGCCTGGCGCTGGCGCAGGGTCTCGCCGTACAGGCCTTCGAAGTTGATCGGCTGCAGCGGGAACGGCGGGAAGCCGCCCGAGGTGATCAGCTGGCTGACCGCCGCGGTCGCATACGGGTACAGGATGTTCGGACACTGGATGCCGAGCATCGCGTCGAGGATGTGTTCCTCGAAACCCGCCAGCATGAACACGCCCGCCTGCTCGACTTCGGCCAGGTAGGCGGTCTTGCCGTTGATGGTGCAGGTCATGGTGATGCCGAGGCTGACTTCGAACGCATTCTCGGCCAGGCGCTGCACCTTCTGCGCAAGCTTCATCTGCAGGTCGGGCTGGCCCGGTTCGTTGAACACCTGCGGCGCATTCGGGGCTTCGAAGGACAGGTCCTTCATGTACAGCTTCTCGACCGCGAAGGCCGGGCCCGTCTGCTGCGGTTGGGCATCGGCGGCCGGGGCCGCGCCATTCAGGGTTTCATCGGACATCGGTGACTCCAGGAGATGCGCCTGCTGGGCGCATGGAAGGCGGGAAACCAAGGATTATCGCACGGCGGGCCGCGCTAGACCGGATGTGGGGCTGCGCATCGCGCTTGCCAAGCACCGTCCGATCAGCGCTTGCCCTTGACCAGCGGCAGGTCCGCCGCCTGCCAAGCCTGGATGCCGCCCTCGAGCACGGCCACGTCGGTGAAACCCGCCTTGCGCAGGCGCTTGGCCGCGAAACCGGCAGTCTGGCCGACCCGGCACACCATCACCACCGGCAGCGACTTCGCCGGTGCCAGCTGCTTGTTCTCGGGGTCGAATTGGGTCATCTGCACGTTCTTCGAGCCGGCGATGTGGCCCTTCTCGAAGTCCGAGGCGCCCCGCACGTCGACCAGCAGGGCATTGCCGTGGTTGATCAGCGCGGTGACTTCGGCGGGCCCCAGGCGACGGATGCCGGACAGGCGCCCGGCGACCTCGTTGTAGATGATGGCCAGGGTGAGGCCGCCCAGGGCCAGCGACAGGTAGGGATGGCGGCCGGCGAAGGCCATGAGTTCAGCGAGGGTCACGCGGGTCGCTCGGGGCGGGATCGGGGCGCGGATTGTAGCGCGGCGCGCGACGCGACCCCGCTCAGCGCTCGTCCCAGAGATCGGGCAGTCCGCCGACCAGCCACCAGGTCTTCGCGGCCTCGTCGTAGCGCCAACGCTCGCGGTAGCGCACGGTCCGCTCCGCAAGCGTGTGCCGGTTGACCACGCCGATCTCGATCTCGCGCACCACCTCCCCGTTGCCGAGCGTGGTGCCGCCGAGGTCGCGGTAACCCGAGATCTGCACCTGCTTGTAGCGCGAGAAATCGATGTCGGTGAGCGGTTGTTCCTGGCGCACCTTCGGATCGACCAGGTTCCAGGCACCCTCGAAGTCGCCCCAGCGCACTGCGGCGGAGTAGGCGTACTGGATCTCCTCGAGCGCGGTGCCCTTGCTCGCGGACTTCGGGCATCCGGCCAACAGGGCCAGGCAGCACAGCAACAGGCAGCGCAACAGCAGGCGGGACATCGCGACGCTCCTCGGGGGACGACGCATCCTAACGCGTGCCCGGCCTTTGGCGCGGTCAGCCCTTGGCGATGGCCACGTAGCGCGCGACCAGGGTCGCCGCGACGCCGCCATCGGCGAGCTGCGTGCGCGCCTGGATGCGCACGCTGGCGCGCCCCTGCTGGCGCAGGACGTCGGCCAGGCCCGCCGCCTCGACCGGATCGTCGAAACCGGCATCGACCACCAGGTCCTCGAACACCGGCTTCAGGTAGCGCACCCGGCTGTCGGCGACGTAGATGTCGGCATCCAGGCCGGCCTCGGCCAGGGTCAGCGAGACGATGCCCCAGCCGGCGATCGTCATCAGCGAGGTCAGGCTGCCGCCGAACGCGCAGCCCTTGTCGTTGATGTTGGCCGCGAGCGGTGCGCGCA
>JAFLEC010000087.1 GCA_017302095.1 Lysobacterales bacterium
ACCGCACCCGCGACCGCGCCCGTGCCTTCACCGATGCTGTGATCCTTCTTGATGTCGCTCATGTCCTGCTCCTTGTGTGGGGTTGATCCGGGACCTCGTGTCCGGGACGTGCCCACCTTGCGCGCCGACGCGTCGGCGCCGGGTCAAGGAATCGTGCAGGCGGTCTTCGCACTCATGAACGCGTCAGGCAGGTGAATGCGACGCGTCGTGCGATCAGGCGTCGTCGCCCTCGGCATCCTGGCCGAGCAGTTGCTGCGCGTCGCCGCCGGGCAGCGATTCCACGCCCTTGAGCTTGCGTTCGATCTGGCGCGTGCGCACCCCGGCCTGCTTCAGGCTGTTCTGCACGGTGTCGAGCTGGCCATGCGCCTTCTCGAGCACGGTGGCGAACTTGCCGAACTCGCTCTTGACCGCGCCGAGCAGGCGCCAGACCTCGCTGGAGCGCTGCTCGATGGCGAGCGTGCGGAACCCCATCTGCAGGCTGTTGAGCAACGCGGTGAACGTGGTCGGCCCGGCGATCACCACCCGGTGCTCGCGCTGCAATGCATCAATCAGGCCCGGGCGGCGGATGGTCTCCGCATACAGGCCTTCGGTGGGCAGGAACATCAGCGCAAAGTCGGTGGTATGCGGCGGTACCACGTACTTCTCGCTGATCGACTTGGCCTGGATCCGGATCGCGCGCTCCAGCTGCGTGCCCGCGTTGCGCACGCCGTCGGCATCGCTGCGTTCCTGCGCATCCAGCAGGCGTTCGTAATCCTCGCGCGGGAACTTGGCGTCGATCGGCAGCCACACATGGGTGTCGTCCTGGCTGCGGCCGGGCAGCCGCACCGCGAAATCGACGGCCTCGTTGCTGCCGGGCCGCACGCGCACGCCGCGCGCGAACTGCTCGGCGGTCAGCACCTGGTCGAGGATGCCTTCCAGCTGCACCTCGCCCCAGCCGCCGCGATCCTTGACGTTGGTCAGCACCCGCTTGAGGTCACCGACGCCGGCCGCCAGCGACTGCATCTCGCCGAGCCCGCGTTGCACCGCCTCCAGCCGTTCGGAGACGAGCTTGAACGACTGCCCGAGACGCGTCTCCAGGGTCGCGTGCAGCTTCTCGTCCACGGTCGCGCGCATCTGCTCGAGCCGGGCCGCGTTGTCGGCCTGCAGCGACTGCAACTGCTGCTCCAGCGTCGCGCGCATCTCGCCGATGCGCTGCTCGTTGCGCGCGGTCAGCTCGCGCACCTGCTGGCCGAGGGCGTCGGCGAACTGCTGCTGGCGGGTCGCCAGCTCCAGCCGTGCCTTGTGCGCGTCGTCGTTCAACGCGCTGCGCAGTTCGTCGAGGCGCGCGTCGGTGCGCTGGGTGAGGTCGACCAGGTGGCGGCCGAAGCCGTCGATGCGCTGTTCCTGCTGCCGCGACAGGCCCTCCAGCTGTTCGCGCAGTTCACCGCGGCCGGCGCGCTGTTCCTCGCGCAGCAGGTCGGCGAGCGCGTCGCCCGGGCGACGCAGCATCGACAGCAGCTGCAGGCCGAGGATCGCCAACGCCGCCAGCAGCAGGAGGACCAGCAACACGGTGTTCGTTTCCATCCCGCCAGTGTAGCGAGCGCGGTCGCAGCCGCTGCGACCGCGTATCCTCGGCGCTCCCACCGACAGGAGCGACGCGATGACGACCCATTCCGGCAGCTGCCATTGCGGCCAGGTCGCCTTCGAGGTCGACGGCGAGATCGGCGGCGGGCTGGCCTGCAATTGCTCGATGTGCCAGCGCAAGGGTTCGCTGCTGTGGTTCGTGCCGCGCGCCGCGCTGCGGGTGACCGCCGGCGAGGACGCGCTGGCCACCTACACCTTCAACAGGCACGTGGTGCAGCACCGCTTCTGCCCGACCTGCGGCATCCATCCATTCGGCGAGGGCGTGGGGCCGGACGGCGCGGCGATGGCGGCGATCAACCTGCGCTGCATCGAAGGCCTCGACCTCGAGGCCCTGCCGGTGACGCATTACGACGGCCGCGCGCGCTGAACCCGCGCGGTCAGGCGGTCGCCACCCCGAACAGGTGGCCGATCAGCGCGGTGGCGCCCTGCGCCAGCGCACCCCACATCAGCACGCGCAGTGCGCCCTTGATGCCGCCGCCGCCGGCGATGCGCTCGGCGACGTAGCCCAGCACCGCCAGCAGCACCAGGGTGCTGGCGACGATCGCGGTCGCCAGCCCGGCGCCGTTCCAGCCCCAGGCCAGCAGCACCGGCGGCAAGGCGCCCACGGTGAACGCCGCGGCCGACGCCAGCGCCGCCTGCACCGGGCGGGCGCGCAGGTGCTCCTGGATCCCGAGCTCATCGCGCAGGTGGGCGGCGAGGCTGTCATGGCGGGTCAGCTGCACTGCCACTTCGCGCGCGAGCGCAGGCTCCAGCCCGCGCCGCACGTAGATCTCGGTGAGCTCGGCGAGTTCGGCCTCGGGGAACTCGCGCAGCGCATCGGCCTCGATGCGTGCATCCGCGCGTTCGGCATCGGCCTGCGAACTGACCGACACGTACTCGCCCGCCGCCATCGAAAGAGCGCCGGCGCACAACCCCGCGACCCCGCTGAGCAAAATCGCGGACGGGTGCGCCTGCGCAGTGGCCATGCCCAGCACCAGGCTGCCGGTGGAGATCAGGCCGTCGTTCGCGCCGAGCACCGCCGCGCGCAGCCAGCCGGCATGCTGGCTGCGATGCGACTCGACGTGCGACTGCAATGCGTCCATCAGTCCAGCACCCGGCAGAAGACCGCCTTCAGGTAGCGCGATTCCGGCACCTGCGCCAGCCATGGGTGGTCGGGGCCGGCGCCGGCGACCTTCAGCACCTGCACCGTGCGCCCGGCGTAGAACGCGGCGCGGCGCAGCATGTCGAGGAACTGCTCCTCGCTGACCAGGCCGGTGCAGCTGAAGGTGGCGAACAGGCCGCCGGGCTTGACCACGCCCAGCGCCAGCTTGTTCATGTCGAGGTACTTCTTCAGCGCGTTGATCACCTGCTCGCGGTCGCGGGTCATCTTCGCGGGGTCGAGGATCACCACGTCGAAGCGCTCGCCGTTGTTCCCGGCATCGCGCAGCCACGGGAAGATGTCGGCCTGCACGAAGCGCGGCTTGCGGCTGCCGACCGGGCCCGCGTTGAGGTAGGCGTTCTCCTTCGCGATCTCGATCACCGCGGCGTCGATGTCGATGCCGACCACCTCGCTCGCGCCGCGCGCGGCCGCGTACACGCCGAAGCCGCCGGTGTTGCAGCACAGGTCCAGCACGCGCTTGCCTTCGCACTGGCGCGACAGCCATTCGCGGTTCTCGCGCTGGTCGGCGAAGAAGCCAGTCTTGTGCGCGCCAGCAGGGTCTGCGCGGAAGCGCAGGCCGTGCTCGGTGACGATCGCCGGCGCGGTGCCCTGGGTGTCCTTGTAGTCGAAGCTTTCCTGCTTCTGCACGTGCTCGTCGGCGAAGCTGTGGAAGCGGCAGCCGGGGAAGTGCTCGCGCAGGGCGTCGAAGATCGCCGCGCGATGCCGCCACGCGCCGGCGCTGAAGAACTCGACCACCAGCAGGTCGTCGTAGCGGTCGACCACCAGCCCGCTGATGCCGTCGCCCTCGCTGTGTACCACGCGCCAGGCGTTGGAGACCTCATCCAGCCGCAGGATCTCGCGGCGCAGGCGGATCGCCTCGCCGATCTTGCGCACGAACCAGCCGGCATCGACCGCGACGTCGGGGTCGCGCTCCAGCATGCGCAGGGCGATCCGCGAATGGCCGTTGTAGAAGCCGCGGCCGATCCAGGCGCCGTCCACCCCGACCACGTCGACCACGCTGCCCGGCTTGGGGCGCTGGGCGGGCTTCTCGACCAGGCGCTGGAAGATCCACGGGTGGGTGGAGTTCCACGCATTCTTGAGGCGGACGACGGGCAGCGGTTCGGTCATGGCGGTTGCGAACTGTTCGCATTGACGGCGCCTTCACGCCTGGCCCATCATTGTCGCCCAAGAAGGGGAGTAACTCCGCGCACGTCGTCGTCATTACGGGCCCGCTGCCTGCAGCGATCGCCCCGGCGCCGTGGCAGGCCCAAGGCCTGTGAGTGAGACCTTCGCCGCCAGGCGAAGCGCGCTCACCCTCCTTGCATCCCGCCAGGACGCGCCCGCCGGCCGACGACGGTGGATTGCGCATGGAAACGATCGGTACTCCCCTCCTGTGGCTGGTGTTCGGCGTGGTGGTCATCGCCGCGCTGCTGGTCGACCTGGTGCTGATGCGCCACGGCGGCCCGCACAAGGTGACGTTCAAGGAAGCGGCCTGGTGGAGCCTGGGCTGGGTCGCACTGGCCCTGGCCTTCAATGCCTGGCTGTGGTGGTACAGCGGCCAGCAGCTCGGCGCCGCGGCCGGCGACCGCATCGGCATGGAATTCCTGACCGGCTACCTGGTCGAGAAATCGCTGGCGGTCGACAACATCTTCGTGTTCCTGATGGTGTTCTCGTACTTCGCGGTGCCGGAGGTGCAGCGCCAGCGGGTGCTGGTGATCGGCATCATCGCCGCGATCGTCCTGCGCGCGATCCTGATCTTCGCCGGCGCGCTGCTGCTGGCGAAGTTCCACTGGATCCTCTACGTGTTCGGCGCGTTCCTGCTGCTGACCGGCATCAAGATGATCATGGCCGCCGGCAAGGCGCCGGACCTGGAGCAGAACCCGGTGCTGCGCTGGCTGACCGGGCACGTGCCGATGACCCGCGGGTACCACGGCAGCGCGCTGTCGGTGCGCGAGGGCGGCAAGCGCCTGTACACCCCGCTGTTCATCGTGATCGTGATGATCGGCATCACCGACGTGATCTTCGCGGTGGACTCGATCCCGGCGATCTTCGCGATCACCGACGATCCCTTCATCGTGCTGACCTCGAACGTGTTCGCGGTGCTCGGCCTGCGCGCGATGTTCTTCCTGCTGCAGGGCATGGCCGACCGCTTCCACCTGCTGCCGTACGGGCTGGCCCTGGTGCTGATGTTCATCGGCGCGAAGATGCTGCTGATCGACGTCTACAAGATCCCGATCACGGTCTCGCTGGGCGTGGTCGCCGCCACCATCGGCACCACCATCGCGCTCAGCCTGCTGCGTCCGCAGAAGGCCTGACGCGGTCCGCGTGGGCGGCCGGCAGGCTTGAATGCCGGTCGGCCGCCCCAATCCGTGGGGGATGTCCACGTCACTTCCCACCGAGACGCAATCGCAGCAGGACCGCCGCCGCCTGCGCGGCGCCTTCAACGCCAGCCTCGGCTTCGTGCTGCTGCTGGCGGCCAGCTTCGCCGCCCAGCACGCCTACGACTGGACCTTCCTGAGCGTGACCCCCGGGACGGCGGCGGGCCTGCTCGGCCTGCTCGGCGCACCGCTGCTGCACGGCTCGGTGGAGCACTTGCTGGCCAACAGCATGGCCCTGCTGATGCTGGGCACCCTCGCCCTGACCGCCTTCCCGAAGGCGACCGTGCGCGCGCTGCCCTTGCTGTGGCTCGGGTCGGGACTGGGCGCCTGGCTGCTTGGCCAGCCCGGCTCTCACCACCTCGGCGCCAGCGGCCTCACCCATGGCCTGATGTTCCTGGTGTTCGTGCTCGGCCTGCTGCGCCGCGACCGCGCGGCGATCGCCGCCGGCATGCTCGTGTTCGCGTTCTACGGCGGGATGCTGATGACCATCCTCCCGCGCGAGGCCGGGGTGTCCTGGGAATCGCACCTCGGCGGCGCGCTGGCCGGGGTGCTCGCCGCCTTCCTGTTCCGCCGCAGCGACCCGATGCCGCCGCGCACGAAGTACAGCTGGGAGATCGAGGAAGAGCTGGCGCGCGAACAGGCAGCCCGCGAACGCGACACGTACGAACCGGGCGCCCCGCGCGACGTGCCGGTGCTCTGGCAGCGCGACGCCCGCGAAACCGGCGAGCGCGGCACCGTGCTGCCGTTCCGCCGGCCGGGCGGGGATGCCACGCCCGAACGCTGAATGTGAAATTTTGGTTATTGACGGAACGCCGTCACGCATTCAGCATGCGCGCGCCCTGATCGGGCGACATCTCAAGGAATGACATGAACAAGCTTCTGGGCCTCACCGCCGCCATCGCGCTTGCCGGCGCCTCCTTCACCGCCAGCGCCGCCGACGGCGATGCCGCCACCGGCGCCTTCCTCCGCGCCGAAGCCGGCAGCAGCCGCCTGGAAGTGTCGGGCGACAGCGGCAACGACACCGCCTTCAGCGTCCGCGGCGGCTACTTCTTCAACAAGAACGTCGCCATCGAAGGCTTCTACACCAACTATGGCGAGGATTCGGACAGCACCGGCAGCGCCTCGATCGACGGCTACGGCATCGGCGTGGTCGGCAAGAAGCACCTGGACGACAGCGACGTCGGCCTGTACTTCGGCGGCCGCATCGGCGTCGCCTTCAACAGCGCCGAGCTGAAGGTCTCGGGCGTCGGCAACTTCGACGGCGACAAGACCGCTGCCTACTACGGCGTCGGCATGGGCTACGACTTCAGCCGCAACTTCGGCCTCAGCCTGAACGTCGACCAGACCAAGGCCGACTTCGAGGCGCTGGGCGTGGACGTCGGTGCGACCGTCACCACCGCCACCCTGGGTCTGGAATACCGCTTCTGATCCACCGCCCTGCGCGACACCCGGAACGGCCGCCGCAAGGCGGCCGTTTCATTTTCCGGCGAGGACGACAGGACCCAGCTGGCGGTCGTGCCAGCGCGACAGCAACAGCAGCGACGTGGCCGCGCCGCACAGGCACAGGAACATGTCCCATTGGGTGTCCCACTGGTCGCCCTGGGTGGCGAGGAAGGCATCGGCATCCGCGCCGTAGACCAGCGCCGCCCACCATTCGATCAGCTCGAAGAACGCGCTGAAGCTCAGGCAAGCCGCCAGCACCAGGTACACCAGCCAGCCGCCACGGCGCAGCGGGGTCATGCGCAGCAGCAGCTCGCGGGCGAGGATCGCCGGCACGAAGCCCTGCATCCAGTGCCCGAGCCGGTCCCACGGGTTGCGCGCGGTGCCCAGCAGGTCCTGCAGCCAGAACCCCAGCGGGGTCTGCGCGTAGGTGTGCGCGCCGCCGTGGATCAACACCAGCGCGTGCAGGAACAGCAGCCAGCACAGCAGGCGGGTCAGCGGGAAGGGCTTCCACTTCCATGCGACCAGCGCCAACCCGACCATCGCCCACACGGTTTCCAGCAACCAGGTCAGGCGGTCGCCGGCGATGGCGAAGGACGCCGCCAGCGCCAGCACGGTGGCGCCGGCCAGCAGCCAGCGTTCGGGCCGGGTGGGCGGGAGGGCGATGCGCTCGGTGTCCATCGCGCGATGCTAGCGCCTACATTGGGCCGCCGTTGCGGAAGCGCGCATTAAGCTGCGCCCTCGCCCGCCGGCGAGCCCGTGCCGACTCGATCCGAGACCTCCGCCCCCGATGCCCCGCGCCTTCACTGCCGCCCTGCTCGCCTGTCTCCTCGCCGCCTGCGCCAGCGCCCCCGACGTGCGCGCGCCGGTCAGCGTGGTGGCGACTACTCCGCCGCCGGTGAAGGTCGGCATCGCCCTCGGCGGCGGCGCGGCCAAGGGTTTCGCCCACATCGGCGTGATCAAGATCCTGGAGGCCAACGGCATCACCCCGGTGGTGGTCTCCGGCACCAGCGCCGGCAGCGTGGTCGGCGCGCTCTACGCCAGCGGCCTGGATGCCTATGCGATGCAGCAGAAGGCGTTCGCGCTGGACGAATCGAAGATCCGCGACGTCAGCCTGTTTTCCGGCGGCGTGGTGAAGGGCCAGAAGCTGCAGGACTACGTCAACGAGCTGGTCGATGGCCGCCGGATGGAACAGATGCGCAAGCCGTTCGCAGCGGTCGCCACCCGGCTGGAAGACGGACAGCGCACGGTGTTCGTGCGCGGCAACACCGGGCAGGCGGTGCGCGCGTCCAGCTCGATCCCCGGCGTGTTCGAGGCGGTCGTGATCGGCAAGGCGCACTACGTCGATGGCGGCGTGGTCAGCCCGGTGCCGGTGGACGCCGCGCGCGAGCTGGGCGCCGACTTCGTCATCGCGGTGGACATCTCCAGCAAGGCCGACGGCCTCGCCAGCCCGGCGAGCATGGTCGGCAACGTCAACCAGAGCATCAAGATCATGGGCCAGAAGCTCGGGGCGCAGGAGCTGGCGCGCGCGGACATCGTGATCCGGCCGAAGGTCAACGACATCGGCGCCGCCGACTTCGCACAGAAGAACCGCGCGATCCTGGAAGGCGAGCGCGCCGCCCAGGCCGCGCTGCCGCAGATCCGCGCCAGGCTGGCGGCGTTGCGCGATGCGCGCCTGG
>JAFLEC010000088.1 GCA_017302095.1 Lysobacterales bacterium
AGGTTCAGGCCCTGGGTGCAGACCGCCTGCAGCTCGGCATCGGCGCCGTCCTGCTTGGCGATCACCCACGGCTTGCGCTCGTCGATGTACTTGTTCGCCTCGTCGGCCAGCGCCATCACCGCGCGCAACGCGGCGGCGGGATCGTTGCGTTCGTAGGCCTCGCGCACCGGGCCGAGCGCGGCCACGAAATGCGCGTACTGCGCGGGATCCGGCAGCGCCGGCGCGAGCACGCCGCCGAAGCGCTTCTCGATGAAGCCGGCGCAGCGGCTGGCCAGGTTCACGAACTTGCCCACGAGATCCGCGTTGACCCGTGCGGTGAAGTCGGACAGGTTGAGGTCGAGGTCGTCGACGCCACCGGAGGATTTCGCCGCGTAGTAGTAGCGCAGCGCTTCCGGGTCCAGGCCGGCGTCCAGGTAGGTGCGCGCCATGATGAAGGTGCCGCGCGACTTGCTCATCTTCGCGCCGTCGACGGTCAGGTACCCGTTGACGTGCAGGCGCGTCGGCGCGCGATGGCCGGAGCCGTGCAGCACCGCCGGCCAGAACAGGCCGTGGAAGTTGACGATGTCCTTGCCGATGAAGTGGTGGAGCTCGGCCTCGCTGCCGGCCGCGAGGAAGGCCTCGGGGTCGATGCCGATGCGCGCGCACAGCGCGCGGAAACTGCTGAGGTAGCCGATCGGCGCGTCCAGCCACACGTAGAAGTACTTGCCGGGCTGGCCGGGGATCTCGAAACCGAAGTACGGCGCGTCGCGCGAGATGTCCCACGCGCGCAGGCCGCCCTCGGCATCCAGCCATTCCATCAGCTTGGCCTTGACCCCGGGCAGGGCGACGTCGCCGGCCAGCCAGTCGCGCAGGAAGGCTTCGAAGCGGCCGACCTCGAAGAAGAAGTGCTCGGAATCGCGCAGCTCCGGCGTGGCGCCGGACAGCACCGAGCGCGGGTCCTTCAGCTCGGTCGGCGCGTAGGTCGCGCCGCAGTTCTCGCAGTTGTCGCCGTACTGGTCGGCGGTCCCGCAGTTCGGGCAGGTGCCCTTGATGTAGCGGTCGGGCAGGAACATGCCCTTGGCGGGATCGTAGAACTGCGCGACCGAGCGCCGCGCGATGTGGCCGTTCGCATCGAGGCGCGCGTAGATCGCTTCGGTCACCGCGCGGTTGCCGGCCGAGTTGGTGGAGTCGTAATGGTCGAAGGCGACGCCGAAGGCTGCGAAGTCGCGCTCGTGCCCGGCCTGGATGGCGGCGATGAAGGCCTCTGGCGTGGTCCCGGCTTTCTCGGCCGCCAGCATGATCGGCGTGCCATGGGTGTCGTCGGCGCAGACGAAGTGCACGGTGTCGCCGCGCATGCGCCGTGCCCGCACCCAGATGTCGGCCTGGATGTAGCCGACCAGGTGGCCCAGGTGGAGCGGGCCATTGGCGTAGGGCAGGGCGTTGGTGACGAGCGCGGGACGGGACATGGACGCGGGGTCTGCGAGGGGGTCGCGATTATCGCATGGCAACAAAACCGCGCCGGGCGTGGGACGTGGCTGCCATCGCGCGCTGCAACGAAACGCCCCGCCGGAGCGGGGCGCGTGGCGATGCGTGGCTGCCTTGCGCTATTCGCGCAGCCAGACCTGCTGCCGGCAGAGGAAGGCGATGCAGCCCGACATCCCGAGCTTGCGCCCGCCGTCGAGCAGTTCGAGCCGCGCCTTGTAGTCCTTGCCGTTCTCCGGATCCATCACCCGGCCTCCGGCCCACTTGCCGGCGCCGTCCGCGGACAGGCCCCACAGGATCACCAGACCCTTGATGGGTTTGCCGCGGTTGCTGCCGGTGCACTTGTCGCAGGCCGGGTTGGGGCCGTCCTTGAGGTCCAGGATCTCGACCACCTTGCCGGCCAGCTTGCCGTCGCGGGCCTGGTAGACCTCGACCACGGACTTCGGCTTGCCGGTCGCGTCGTCGATCGTCTTCCATCGACCGACCGCCGACTGCTGTGCCGACGCCAGGCCGGGCAGGCAGAGGCCGGCGGCCAGGAGGGCGAAGAGGGGAAGGCGCATGCGGGTTCCGTCCTGTGCGTGTGGGCCAAACGACAACGGCCCGATCGACGGGCCGTTGCGACGATGCCGGGACGGCGGAATCAGTCCGCGCGCACCCAGGTGGCGGTCCGGCAGATGAAGGCCACGCAGCCCTTGACCTCGAGCTTCTTGCCGCCGTCGACCAGCTTCACCGACTTGGCGGTGAACTTGCGATCCTCGGAGGGCTTGTAGCCGTCGCCGCTCCAACCGCCGTCCTTGTTCGGCTTCAGGTTCCAAAGGGTGACCATGCCGACCATCGGCTTGCCCTTGTGCTCGCCGCTGCAATCGGCGCAGGTGGCGGCGAGGCCGACGTTCTCCACGATCTTCGCCGCCAGCGAACCGTTCTTGGCCTGGTAGATCTCGGTGACCGTCATCACCTTGCCGGTCTTGTCGTCCAGGGTCTTCCACTTGCCGACCGGCGAGGCGGCGTTCTGCGCCGAGGCGGAGAAGGCGACGGTGGCCAGCACGCCGGCCAGGATGATCTTGCGCATGGTGTCCCCTCCCAGGGAGCTGTGGGGCGCGGCATGCGCCCGTGCCCGCTTTATACCGCCATCCGCAGCGGTATGGAACGGCTGATGACCCGGTCGGCATCCTTGCGCATCGGCCGGTTCAGGGCTGGTCCTGCTTGGCTTGCCCAGAAGGGGGCGCGGCCTCGACTCCCGGCGTGGCGACCTTGACCGGCTCGCCGACCTCGACTCGTCCTGGCTTCAAGTCGGTCCAGTAGGCGTCCTGCCAGGCACGGTACTGCTTGGGATCCCAGAATTGCGGGTCGTAGAACTTGCTGGCGTCGATGCTGCCATAGCCGGGGACGATGACCTGGACCGAACTGGTCATCGAACCCACGCGGCTGCCGGTCATGCGGCCGCGTTCGCGCCGCAAGGCTGCCGCGAGCCGCGGCTCGGCGGCTGCGTCCCCGTACTGGGCGAACACGTCGCGCGCCCGGGCTAGCGCCTGCTTGCGTTCTTCCGACGTCAACGCATTCCAGTAGTAGTCGCGCTTCTTGGAGAAGAAGTCGTAACCGCGCTCCGCGGCCATGTCCATCCAGACAAGCCCGAGGACGCGATCCCGATCGCCGGCGACGCCGTCCCAGTACATCTCCGCCACCACCGCTTGCGAAGGCTTGTCGCCGTAGGAGGCCGCTTGCTTGAACCGATTGATGGCCTCGACGAAGTCCTTCCTGCCGTAGGCCTCCAGGCCCATGTTGCGGAACTTGAGGTCGGGATGGCCGTCGAGGAAGCCGCCGGCGACCATGGTGTCGTCCAGGGTGGGGTCGGCCGCTCCGCGGGTGGATTGCGCCTGGAGCGGGAACGCCAGGGCGGCGGCGACCATGCCGGCGGCGAGGAGGGGAATGGGGCGGCGCATGCGGGAGTCGGTCCGTTGTGGTCGTGGTTGCACGCTATCGCAGGCAGGTCGTCCGCGGTAGCCATTGAAGTCAGGGTGCCGAATGGCATGGCCTCCAAAAAAAAAGGGCCCGGCATGTGCCGGGCCCTTGCGGAACATGGTTCAGGATCAGAACTTGAAGTCGATGCGGCTGAAGAACGTCCGGCCCAGGAGGTCGTACTGGGTGGCGAACGCCGGCACGTTGCCGTAGCGGGTCGCGACGCCGGTCGACACGGTCGGCGGGTCGGTGTCGAGCAGGTTCTGCACACCGAACAGCACCGACCACTTCGGCTGGTTGTAGCGCACGGAAACCGTGTGGTACAGGCGGTCCTCGGCGACGATGTCGCGCTGGGCATTCGTCCACCCGAAATAGGTGAAGCTCGGCGACAGCGTCAGCGACTTCGTCTCGTCGACGTAGTTCATGTACCAGGTGTAGCTCCAGTCGCCGCGCTTCAGCGTGGTGCGGAGGTTGCCGACCAGCTGCGGGCGCCCGATCGAACCGAGGCGATCCGAGGTGGTGAAGCCGCTCGCCGCGGAAGTGCTGAACAACTGGTCGAAGTCCTCGATCGTGTAGGTGACCTGGCCTTCCACCTCCAGCTTGCCGAACGAGAAGTCGCCGTCATAACGGGTCAGCAGGTCGTAACCGCGGACCTTCTGCTTGTTGATGTTGACGTAGGTGGCGTAGACGTTCTCGATCTTGTTCGGCGCCGTCGGGTGGTTGTTGGGATTGCGCTCGAGGCGGTTGCAGAACTCGTTCGGGTAGACGTCGGACCCGTAGCAACCGGAAACGATCGTGGCTGCGGTCAGGTTCGAGATCTGGTCACGAACTTCATAGTTGAAGTAGTCCACCGCGAGGCTGAACGGCCACGAGGTCGGGGTGAACACGATGCCCGCCGTGAATGCGTTGGAGGTCTCGGGCTTCAGGAAGCCTGCACCGCCGCCTTGGTAGACCTGTGCAGACGACGTGGCGCCGGCGAAGTTGTCGGGAATGCCAGCGGCCGCGCAGTTCGCGCGGATGTTGTCGTTCGTGCTCTGGCCCCACTGGATGCACGGGTCGATCGAGGTCTGCGAGACGAAGCTCGACAGGTTGCCGAGATACAGCTCGTAGAGGCCAGGCGCGCGGTAAGACGTGCCCTTGGTGGCGCGCAGCCGCACCGCCGGGATGATCTGCCAGCTCAGGCCCGCCTTCCAGACGTAATCCGAATCGCCCACCGAGGCATAGTCGAAGGCGCGCGCGGACAGGTTGAGGTTCAGCGACTCGAACATCGGCTTACCCTTGAGCAGGGGCACCTCGATCTCCGTGAAGACCTCCTTCACATGGTCGCTGCCCTTGGTCACGGCCGCGGTGCTCTGGCCCCAGAGGTCGCCGCTGCGTTCTTCTTGGCTTGGCTGGTCGTCGATGCTGAAGTTGCGGTACTCGACACCGAACGCGGCACCCACCGGACCGGCCGGCAGGTCGAACATTTCGCCGGTGGCCACGGCATTGAACAGGTACTGGTCATAGACCGTGTTGCCGGTGTGCCAGACGCCGATCGCGGCGATCAGCTCGTCCATGCGCTCGCCGCTCAGGAAGCCGGGGTCGAAGTAATTCACGACCGGAGAGCGGCCGCCCGTCCACGGACGCAACGCCGGATCGGCGTCGCCTGAGCGGGACTTCAGGATCGACAGCACGCTGTAGTCGCCGTCGGAGCGGGTGTAGGACGCGTTCGCGGACCACGCCCAAGTATCGGTGCCGCCGATCAGGCCATCGAGGCCGGTGCGCACGTAGTAATAGTCGACGCGGATCTTCTGGTCCGATGCGAACGGCATGATCGGTTGCGCGATGCCGCTCGGCACCGGGCTCTTGAAGCTCGAGCCATCGGTGTATCGGTACGCAGCAAGGATCGCAGTGGTGCCGCCGGTGAGCGGGAAGAACTGGCGCCAGCGATGGGTATCAGTGCCGCGGCGGTTGTACAGGAACTCGGTCGTCCAGTTGACGTCGCCGAAGCTGAAGTCGGAGTTCGCGAAGACGCTGAAACGTTCCTGGCGATCGATCAGCTGTTGTTCGCCGAAGAAATCGAAGTTCAAGACGTCTTCGTAGTAGGCTTGGCCGGTGTTGCCCGCACCGTAGTTGGCATTGGTGCGCGGTCGATAGCCCGGGATCAGGCCGATGGTGTTGCCGGTCGGCGACGGGATGTATCGCAGGCCGGAGACTGCGTCGATCACCGTGTTCGCGTACAGGTTGCCCGAGGAGCAACCATCCAGCTCTGTGCCAGCGGTGACCGAGCGGTTCTGGCGGTCGATGCGGTTGCCGGCTTCATCCCACACCAGGTCTTCGGCGCACTTGAGGAAATCGCGGTCGCGGAAACGCAGGGGCTCCTGCAGGTAGTACTCGGCCGCAGCCGCGATCGTGCCGTTGCTGAAGTTCCAGCCATTGGCCAACGAGATGGTCACGGCTTCGCCGCCGCCATCCTGCGGGGCACGGCCGGTGATGCTGAATTCCAACTGGTCGATGTTCTTGCGGGTGATCAGGTTGACCACACCCGCCAGCGCGTCGGAACCGTAGATCGAGGACGAGCCATCCTTCACGATCTCGGCGCGCTGCAGGATCGATTGGGGAATGACGTTCAAGTCGAACGCCAGCACCTGGCCGCGCGTGCCGGCGGGGCCCGGGCGTTGCCCGTTCAGGAGCACAGCGGTGCGTTGGGCGCCGAGGCCGCGCAGGTTGACCGTCTGCACGCCGGTGCCGCCCTCGACCACGAAACCGGCGAACTGGTTGGTGATCTGGGTCGAACCTGCGGCGACGCTGGACTTCTGCAGGAATTCCGCGGTGTTGATCTGGCCGACATCCGCGCTGACGTCGGCGGTCAGGACTTGCACGGGCGACGTGGTGTCGTACTCGAGGCGCTTGAGCAGCGAGCCGGTGACGGTGATCTTCTCCAGCTCCTTGGGCTGGCTCTTCTTGTCCGCGTCCTGCGGCTTGGTTTCCTCAGGCTTGGCCTGCGCTGCATCCTGGGCCAGGGCCGGGGCGCCATACAGGCAACCCACCATGGCGATCACCAGCGGCAACTTACGGAGCTGGGCTCCGTTGGCATGCTTCCTCATCGATTTCCCCTTGTGGCGTACCGGGAGCCCCCTCCCGGCACTTGTTGATAAAACGTTAATGGAGTCTAGGGAAGGTGTCACCGCTCTGCAACAGTCGCCACCTATCGTTGGCTTCCCCGGTAGTGCCGTTGGTCACAGTCCGCCTGGGCCGCATTCCTGCTTGAGGAACGACTCGATCAAGCCCAGGGTTTCGGTCTGGTGGCGTGGGTACCAAGGCATGCTGTGCGGCATGTCGGCCACCAGCTTGAACTTGGCCGGCACCTTCCCCTTGACCGCCTGGTAGAAGCCTTCGGCGTGGAAGGCCGGCGTGCGAACGTCGCGATCCCCCACGTAAAGCAGGACCGGGATATTGGCCTTGTCGGTATTCAGCATGGGATCCATGCCCTTGACGGTCTTGCCCTGCAGGATGCGTTGCAGGCGGTTCTCGCTCCAGGACCAGCCGAGTTTGTTGAGGTCGGTGACCGGCGCGCCGGCGATCGCACATTGGTACGGGCTGTTGGGCCTGACGACCGCCGCTGCCGCGGCGAAGCCGCCATACGAATAGCCGAAGATCGCAAGGCGCTTCGGATCGGCGATGCCTTCCTTGACCAGCCAGGCGGCGCCATCGTCCTTGTCGTCCTGCATCTTCTGGCCCCATTCGGCATCGCCCGCAAGCCACAACTTGCGGCCAAGATCGGTCGAGCCGCGATATTGGGGCCGCAGCACGGCATAACCGCGGGAGGTCAGGAAGGGCACCCAGCCGGACGCATCCCAGCCTGCGTAATCGCGGGCCCAGGGGCCGCCATGGGGGTGGATGATCGTCGGCAGGGGCCCATCGGCAGGGGTCCAGCCCGCAGGCAGGTCGAGGATCGCCGGGATGCTCAGCCCGTCGCGGGCTGGGTAACGCACCCAGCGCTGCTCGCCGATCCTCCCCGGGTCCACGCCAGGGCGCTGGCTGCCGAGGGTGACGATCCGCTTGCGGTCCAGTAGCAGGTGGTAGGCGGGCGGGTTGCGATGGCTTTCGGTCGTGAAGAGCACCCGGCCGAGGCTGTCGTCGTAGCCGGTCAGGGTGACGGTCTGGCCCGGGAAATTCTTCGCCAGCAATGCATGGATGGCCTTCATGTCGGGGTCGACGTAGGTCACCTCGACATCGGGACCATCGATCGCATAACCCAGGATCCGGCCGAAATTGGAGGGTTGCCGGCCGAACAGCAGGCTGGCGATCGAATATTGCGGATGGGCGAGCAATGGTTCGGCTTCGAACTTGCGCGCGACCGGGTCGTACATCCAGGCCTGCACCAGGTCGGAGAACAGGTCGGTCAGGACGTAGAACTTGCCGCTGGCTTCGTCGATGCCGACGATGTCGACGGTATTGCGCTCGCTCAGCTTGCGGGTCAGGTTGTCGTGGACCACGAACTCCCCTGACTTCGGGTCGCGGATCAAGACCTGTTGCTCGTACTCGCCGCCTCCGATCGGCTCCAGCTGGGTGCGGGTCAGGAGTTCGCCGTTGCGCGGGTTGAACAGGCCCGGGCTGGCGCGGCCGCCGCCCTTGAACAGCAGCTTGGTGTCCCCGGTGCGCAGGTTGTACAGCATGTAATTGCTGCCGAACGTGCGCGGATCCATCTGGGTGATGATGACGTTGTCGGGATCCAGCGGCAGCGTGTTGACCAGCGACGAGGTGCCCACGAGCTCCA
>JAFLEC010000089.1 GCA_017302095.1 Lysobacterales bacterium
GCGAGGTCGCCGACGCGTTGCTGGCGCAGGGCGCGCGCGCGCTGATCGACGCCGGCTGAGGCCGGCGTCGCGACCGCTAGAAGACGTAGCGCAGGTTGAGGGTGGCGTCGGTCTGGTTGCGCCCGGACACGTCGCTGTCGTGGCGGGTTTCCAGCCCGGAACTCAGGACCAGGCCGGGCTGCAGCGCCATCTTCAACTGCAGGCTGTTGCGCAGGAAGGTGCCGTGCTGGCCGGTTTCCACCCGCGTGGTCTGCGCCAGGCGGGTCCGCTCGCCCAGCGCCTGCTGCCATTCCAGTTGCCCGCGCAGCACCGGACCGGTGCCGGCGATGCCGTCGTCGGCATAGGCCTGCAGGCGGAAGCCGGTGTCGAGGGCCAAGCGCAGCTGTGTGCCTGGCGGCGTTTCCGCTTGCACGCCGTACTGCAGGCCCACGCGGGCATTGCTGCCCTGCGGCTTCATCCAGTCGCGGCGCTGGGCATCGGCCAGCAACAGGCGGACGCCCGCGCCGGGCAGGTCCTGGCCGTCGATCCGGCGCTGGCCGCCCGGGATCGCCGCCATCGCCGCCACGTCCCACTCGCCGGCCAGGCAGCGCATCGGTTCGCAGCGCGGCGGCGCAAGCACGCGCTGCACCACCACCGGTTGTGGCAGTGCGACGGGGGCCTGGTCGATGGCGACGGGCGGCGCGATGAACGCCAGCCACAGCAGGGGGAGCATGGGCGGTCGGCGATGGGACGACGGCCGGATTCTACCGCGCGGGTCAGTAGTAGGACGTGACCACGTGCCGGGCTTCGGCGAAGAACAGCCAGCGTTCGACGATCGCGCCCGCCAACGCCGATGCGGCGGCCAACGGCAATGCCCAGTGCGCGGCGGCAGGCATGGCGCGCACGGACAGCAGCAATGCGAGGGGAACTAGCGCGAACAGGCCGAGCGCCACCCCGCGCAGCAGGCGCGCATGCCGGCGCGCGACCACGAAGGCCATCTCGCGTGTGATGTAGTTGGCCTCGGTGTGCGGGCGTTCGAACACGGTCGCCTGCCGCTGCGGCAGGCCGATGGCCTCCGCGCGCGAGGGCATTGCCAGCCCGCGGTCGAGGTCGCGCCAGTACGCGAGCTTGAGCAGGCCCATCGCCATCGCCAGCGCGACGAGGACCGGCAGGGCGATCCGCGCCACCGGGATCGGTTGCGGCATCGCGAGGAAGGCCAGGCCGCCGCACAGGAGCGCGAAGCCGAGGTAGGCCGGCACCACCAGCGGATGCCGCCACGCCGGGATCGGCTTGAGCGAGGCGTAGATCATCGCGGTGCTGGCGACGGTGCCGGCGGCGCAGGCGGCCAGCAGCAGGGCCAGCGGGCGCAGCGCGGTCTCGCGTTCCACCGGCAGCGGCGCCACCAGCAGTACGGCCGCGGCGAGCGCCGCGAGCGCCATCACGCCCTCCCGCGACATCCACGATGTCCGCCACTGGGAGAAGGCCCGCCAGACGCGCGCCGGCTTCCCGAGGTGCCACAGCGAGGCCACGATCCCGGCGGTGGTCAGCGCCGCGCCCGCCAGCAGGGCGAAGGCCCAGGTGATCGGCTCGAACACCTCCGCGGGCGGGCCGAACGCGATCCGCAGCGCGAGCCACAGCCACAGGCCGTAGCCCATGCCGGATACGGTGGTGAAGACGATGACCGAGAACGCGGGGTTCATGCGATGCGCGCTCGCGCGGCGTCGCCGCCTGCCGGCATCGGACGCGACGTGCGCATGGCCTACTCGATCACCACGGCGGTGCCGGAGGCGCTGACCATCAGCATCGAGCCGCCGTCCTGGATCTGGATGGTTTCGTAGTCGAGGTCGACGCCGACCACCGCGTTCGCGCCGCGTTCGCGCGCCGCCGCGACCATGTCCTCCAGCGCCTCGGTCTTGGCCGCGCGCAGCACTTTCTCGTAGCTGCCGCTGCGGCCGCCGACGAGGTCGCGCAGGCCGGCGAACATGTCGCGGAACATGTTGGCGCCGAGGATCGCGTCGCCGCCGACGAGGCCGCGGTATTCGACGATGCGGCGGCCTTCGATGCCGTGGGTGGTGGTGATCAGGAGGTCGGGGTGCTTGGCCATGGTGGCGTCCTTCAGCGCTTGAGGAGGCGGGTGAGCCAGCGCCGCGCGAGCGAGGCGGCGTCGGCGGATGCGGGGTCTGCCGCGGTGTCGGGATCGTCGCCGGTGCGACGCGGGCGCGGCGGCAGGTAGCGATTGACCGGCGCGTAGCCGAGTTCCGGCATCAGCGGCACGCCGCCGCGCTCGACGACCAGCTTCGAGACGTCGGAGTCGGGATCGCCGAGGTCGCCGAAATGCCGCGCGCGCGTCGGGCAGGCCTGCACGCAGGCCGGCTGGCGGTCGGCCTCGTCGAGCTTGTCGTTGTGGATGCGGTCCACGCACAGCGTGCATTTCTTCATCACGCCCTCGACCTCGCTGTACTCGCGCGCGCCGTACGGGCAGGCCCACGAACACAGCTTGCAGCCGATGCACTTGTCCTCGTCGACCAGCACGATGCCGTCCTCGGCGCGCTTGTAGCTGGCGCCGGTCGGGCAGACGGTGACGCAGGCCGGCGTCTCGCAATGCAGGCAGCTGCGCGGGAAGTGCAGCGTCTGCGCGGGCTGCCGCGTCGCGTCGTCCGGGGCCAGCTCGTAGCTGTGCACGCGGTTGAACCACACGCCTTGCGGTTCCTTGCCATACGGGCGCTCGTCGGTCAGTGGCCCGGCGATGCCGCCCGCGTTCCATTCCTTGCAGCTGGTCGCGCAGGCATGGCAACCGACGCAGGTGTCGAGGTCGATCACCAGCCCGAGCTTCTTCTTCGACGGCGGCGGCAATGCAGTCATCGCCGGCTCGCCTTGCGTGCGGCACGCAGCCCTGCGCCGTAGCGCAGCGGCCCTGCGTCCGCGGCGTCGAATGCGAGCGGCGCTAACTGCGGTGCGCTCTCGTCGCGGGCATCGACCCTGCGGATCGCCACACGCAGGTCGAACCACGCCGCCTGCCCGGTGACCGGGTCGGCATTGGCGTAATCGCCCTGCGGGGTCACGTCGGAAATCAGATGATTGAGCAGGAAGCCCTGGCGGCCTTCCGGCGCGTCCTTGGCCAGCCGCCATGCGCCCTTGCGCTTGCCGATCGCGTTCCAGGTCCAGATGGTGTCGGGCTGCACGTTGGCCGCGAACTTCGCCTGCACGGTGATCGTGCCGTGGTGCGAGGCGACCTCGATCCAGTCCTCGTCGGCGATGCCGTGCGCGGCGCCGGTGTCGGGGTGCAGGTAGAGCCAGTTGCGCGCGGCGATCTGCCGCAGCCACGCATTTTGCGAACCCCAGGCGTGGTACATGAACATCGGCCGTTGCGTGACGGCATTCAACGGGAATGTTTCGCGAGAGGTCTGGTCGTGTTCGAACGGCTCATACCAGATCGGCAGCGGGTCGAAGTAGGTCGCGACGCGCTCGCGATGTTCCGGCGGCGGTTGCACCGCGCCGTGGCCTTGCGCGGCAAGGCGGAACTTCTGCAGCGTCTCCGAATACAGCTGCAGCACGATCGGCTCGGCATTCGGCACGAAGCCGAGTCGCTGCGCCCACTGCAGGTAATCGCGGTTGGCCATCTTGTAGTAGCGCGCCGACGCCGGGATCGGCGCATGCCAGAACCCGTCGTGCTCGATGTAGCGTGCCAGCTGATCGGGGTTCGGCGCGCCCTTGCCGTGCGACGCGCCATCCACGCCGCGCCAACCGGCGAGCAGGCCGACCCCGGGCGCGCGCTCGTGGCGGACGATGTAGTCGGCGTAGTCGCGGTACTTCGGCGAGCCGTCCTCGTTGACCAGCCCAGGCAGGCCAAGCCTCGCGCCGAGTTCGATCAGCACCGACTGGAAGCCGCGCACGTCGCGCGGACGACCATCGGCGCCGGGCTGGGTCGCGGGGTCGAACACCGGGTGGCGGATCGCATCGATGGCGGCATCGGCATCGCTGATCGGCCGGTCGAGCAGGCTGATCGCGTCGAAGCGTTCCAGGTAGGTGGTGTCCGGCAGCACCAGGTCCGCGTAGGCCACCGTCTCCGAGGCGTAGGCGTCGGAATAGATGATGCGCGGGATGCGGTAGTCGCCGTTGGCGTCCTTGTCGGTCAGCCAGGCGATGGTCTCGCGGGTGTTCATCGCCGAGTTCCAGCCCATGTTGGCCATGAACATCAGCAGGGTGTCGATCTTGTACGGATCGCCGGCCCAGGCATTGCGGATCACGGTGTGCATCATCCCGTGCGCCGACAGCGGATAGGCCCAGGAATACGCGTGGTCGATCCGGCGCGGTTGGCCGTTGGCATCGACGACGAGGTCTTCCGGCCCATGCACGAAGCCCAGCGGCGCGGCGTCCACCACGCCATCGGCCTTGCGCACCTTGCCCGGGCGATTGGCCGGCGGAACCGGCTTCGGGAACGGCGGCTGGTAGCGGAACGAGCCGGGTGCGTCGACCGCACCCAGCAGCAATTGCAACAGGTGGAGTGCGCGGCAGGTGTGGAAGCCGTTGCTGTGCGCGCTGATGCCGCGCATCGCGTGCATCGCCACCGGGCGCCCTTCCATCGTCGCGTGTTCGCGGCCCCAGCTGTCGGTCCAGGCGATCGGCAGCGAGAGCTTGCTGTCGAAGGCGGCCTCGGCCAGTTCGCGGGCGATCCGGCGGATGGTCGCGGCGGGGATGCCGCAGCGTTCGCTCACCGCATCCGGTGCGTACCGTGGGTCGAGGTAGCGATCCGCGATCAGCTGGAACACCGGGCGTGCGGTGCGTCCGTCGGAGAGCGTGTAGGTGCCCACCACGGCGGGCGCGATGTCGATCGCGTTGGCGTCGGCCACCGCACCGGCCTGCGCGTCCCAGCACAGCGGCTGGCCACCATCATCGCGCGCGAACAGCCCATCGTCGGCGCCGCCCGGATGGTCGATGACCAGCCAGTGCGCGTTGGCGTAGCGCACCAGGTAGTCGAGGTCGATGCGGTCGGCCTTCAGCAGCTCGTGGACCAGCGCGAACGCGAACAGCCCATCGGTGCCGGGGCGGATGCCGATCCACTCGTCGGCGATCGCGCCATAGCCGGTGCGCACCGGGTTCACCGCGACGATCTTGGCGCCGCGTGCCTTCAGCTTGCCGAGGCCGAGCTTGATCGGGTTGCTGTCGTGGTCCTCGGCCACGCCCCACAGCATCAGGTAGCGCGCATGGTCCCAGTCGGGCTCGCCGAATTCCCAGAAGCTGCCGCCGACGCTGTACAGCCCGCCGGCGGCCATGTTCACCGAGCAGAAGCCGCCGTGCGCGGCGTAGTTCACGGTGCCGAACTGCTGCGCCCACCAGCCGGTCAGCGCCTGCGACTGGTCGCGGCCGGTGAAGAAGGCGAGTTCATCCGGGTTGCGCTCGCGGATCGGCCGCAGCCACGACACCGCGATCTCGAGCGCCTCGTCCCATTCGATCTCGCGGAACTCGCCGCTGCCGCGTCCACCGACCCGCAGCAGCGGCTTGCGCAGGCGCGCCGGGCTGTAGTGCTGCATGATCCCGCTGGCGCCCTTCGCGCACAGCACGCCCTTGTTGACCGGATGCGCGCGGTTGCCCTGGATGTAGCGGATCGACCCGTCTTGCAGCCAGACCTTGATGCCGCAGCGGCAGGCGCACATGTAGCAGGTCGTCGACTTGACCTCGTCGCCCGGCGAGGGCGAGAGGTCGAGGTCGGGTTCGCGCGGTGAGGCGGTCATCCGGGCATTGTGCCCGTCACCGCCGGTGCCGGACACCTCGGGCGTCGCTTACCGGGGCGGCTCGATGGTGATCGTGGGATCGTCGTAGCGCGCGTAGCGGATGCTGACCTGCCCGGACTTGCCATCCGCGCCGGGGCCGGTTTCGATCCTGATCGGCAAGCCCTTGGGTCCGATCCACAACGTACTCTCGGCCTTCACGGGCTTGGTCTGGCGCACGATGTACTTGCGCGACGGTTGGCCGGCGACCATCGCGCGTCCCGCTTCCTCCGCGCTCATGCCGTCCGCGGCGGCCGCCAGGCTGGCGGGGTCGCGCCATTTCGCCAGCGTACCGGCGGGCAGCGGCACCTGCATCGTGCGCCCCTTGGCCTGCATGTACATGGTGTCGCCGATCACCACCTGGTTGCCGGTGCCCGGCATCGTCACGCGGAAGCGGTCGGGCGCGACGAAGTCCATCTCGCTGGTGACCGGCTTGGCCCCGGGGCGCTCCACGACCGTCATGGTGGCGTGGTAGCGCTTGAGCGCCGCGAACTTGCGCATGGCGGCGAGGACCGCATCGCGGGCCGCTGGCGTTTCCGCGGACGCAGTTGCCGCGCCGCTGGTCGGTGCGGCCGCGTCTGCCGCTGGCGCAGGGGCCGCTGGCTCCGATGCCGGCGTGGGACTGGCGGCCGCAGGCGTCGCCGTCGCAGGCGCTTGGGACGCGGACGCCGGAGGATCCTGCGTGCAGGCCGCGAGGGTCAGGGAGAGGGGCAACAGCAGGAGGAGGGTGGTCTTCGGCATGGTGCGGATCCGGAATGGGGCGGGTCGGGCCGGGCACGGCGCAGGTCCGTGGCTGGCGGCATAATCGTCGCATGGACCGCTACGAACGCATCATCGCCCTGCACCGCGTGCTGCAAGCCGCGCGCCGCCCGGTCACCGTGGCCCGCCTGCAGGATGAACTCGGCTGCTCGCGGGCCACCGTGTACCGCGACCTCGCCTTCCTCCGCGACGGCCTGATGGCGCCGCTGGCCGGCGACGGGGAGGCCGGCTTCAGCTACGACAAGGCGGAGTCGGAACGCTTCGAACTGCCCGGCCTGTGGCTGAGCTCGGAGGAGTTGCACGCCCTGCTCGCGGCGCAGCAACTGCTCTCGCGCAGCAGCGGCGGGATGCTGTCGTCGGCGCTGGCGCCGCTGCAGCAACGCGTCGAGAAACTGCTGGACGCGCATTCCGGCGGCAAGACGTGGCCGGTGGAGCGGGTGCGGGTGATCCCGCACCGCGGCCGGCGGATGGACGAGCACGTGTTCCGGATCGTGGCCTCGGCCGTGCTCGAGCGGCGCAAGCTCGCGTTCGACTACCGTGCGCGCTCGACCGACGAAAAGAGCCGGCGCAGCTGCAGCCCGCAGCGGCTCACGCATTACCGCGACAACTGGTACCTCGATGCCTGGGACGAGGACAAGCAGGGCCTGCGCAGCTTCTCGATCGACCGCATCTCCGGCGCACGCCTCGCCGATGGCGTCGCCCGCGACGTGGAGGATGCCGCGCTCAACGCGCACCTCGCCGGCAGCTACGGGATCTTCTCGGGCGCGCCCAAGGGCTGGGCGACCATCGTGTTCAGCGCCAAGGCCGCGCGCTGGGTCGCCGACGAGCACTGGCATTCGCAGCAGCAGGGCCGCTTCCTGGCGGACGGGCGCTACGAACTGAAGGTGCCGTACTCGGTGCCGCGCGAACTGCTGATGGACGTGCTGCACTACGGCGGCGACGCCGAGATCGTGGAGCCCAAGGTCCTGCGCGAGCAGATGCGGGCGATGCTGCAGCTGGCGATCTCGAACTACGACTGATGGACGCACCCCCAGAACCGGCGGTCGCCCCCGGCGAAGCGGTGGCGCTGGTGCTCGGCGCCGGCGGCGCGCGCGGGCTGGCGCAGATCGGGGTGATCGAGGCGTTGCAGGCACGCGGCATGCGGATCGTGGCGATCGCCGGCTCCTCCAGCGGCGCGCTGGTCGGCGGCGCCTGTGCGGCCGGCAAGCTGGCCGACCTGCGCGACTGGATGCTGCGCACGCCGCGCGGGGCGATGCTGCGGCTGCTCGACCCCGGCTTCGGGCGTCCCGCACTGTTCACCGGCAACCGGCTGGTGGAGGCGCTGCGCGAGGTGGTCGGCGCGCCGCGCATCGAGGACCTGCCGATCGAATTCACCGCGGTCGCGGTAGACCTGTTGCGCCAGCGCGAGGTGTGGCTCCGCCGCGGCGACCTGTGGGACGCGGTCCGCGCGTCGTTCGCGATCCCCGGCGTGTTCACCCCGTTCGAACTGCATGGCCGCGAACTGGTCGATGGCGGCCTGCTGGCGCCGTTGCCGATCACCGCCACCCGCCTGTCGGACGCGCACCGTCTGATCGCGGTGGACATGCACGGCTGGCC
>JAFLEC010000009.1 GCA_017302095.1 Lysobacterales bacterium
CGGCATGCCCGCCGGCGAACCGAAGTTGATCAGCGCCTTGAGGTAGTCGGTGCCCTTGGCGCGGGTGATGTCGGGTGTCAGCGGCTTGCCGGTCGCGCCCTTGCGCAGCACGCCATGGCAACCGGCGCAGCGCTCGAAGAAGATCTGCGCGGAACGCTTGCGTTCGTCGTCGCTGAGCGGCGGCAGGCCGCCCGCCGCGGACGCCTGGGTGTCGGCCACGGTCACCGTGCTGGGCGCGCCCTGGTACTTCGCCTCGGGCGTGCTGGTGCCGGCCTTGGCGGCGGCCTGGGTCTTGCCGCCGCGCGCCGCGGCGACCTGTTCGGCGCCGATGCTGCCGCCGGCGTTGCCCCAGGCGTTCAGCGCATACGTCAGGGTGTCGGCGATCTCGGCGTCTGTCAGGTGCGCGAACGAGGGCATCACGCCGTCGTAGTCCGCGCCGTTGACGGTCACCTTGCCGGAGAAGCCATGCAGCACGATGCCGACCAGCTTGTCGGTCGGCAGGCTGCGCATGTAGTCCGAGTCGGCCAGCGGCGGGAAGGCGCCGGGCAGGCCCTTGCCGGTGGGCTGGTGGCAGGCCGCGCAGTTGGCGAGGAAGGCCGCCTCGCCCGCCTCCATGCGGTCCTTGGGCGGGCGTTCGTTGGCGATCTGGCCGGCGGCATAAGCGGACATGCCGCCGAACAGCGTCAGTACCAGGCCGGTCAGTGCGAAGTTGCGTTTCATGCTGTGGGACTCCCCGCGGTCGAAGGCGTGCTTCGGAATGGTTGGCTTGCGGCCATGCGGGGATTCTCGATCCGCGATGCGGCGCTTGCGGATGACCTAGGTCAAGCGCGGCGCGAAAGGCGCTCGTTTGCGCCGTCCGTGCGCAGGTGCGACGCCTAGACTGCGCCGGAGCCTCCTGCGTACGCATCGCGATGCCCAAGCCCGCCCACGTTCCCGTCCTGCATCCGCTGGTGCTGGCCATGGCCTGCGTGCTGTCCGCGCCCGCGTTCGCGCAGCAACGCGCGGACGCACCGGGCGAGGCGCCGCACGATCTCGACCGCGTGGTGGTGGTGGCCAGCAGGGTCGCCGAGCCGCTGCGCCAGGTGGCCGCCACCGTCGACGTGGTGGATCGCGCCGAGATCGAACGCAGGCAGGTGCAGGACCTGCCGCAACTGGTGCGCTACCAGCCCGGCGTCGACGTGCCCGTCGATGCCGCGCGCTTCGGTGCGCAGGGCTTCTCGATCCGCGGACTCGATGGCAACCGGGTCGGGATGGAGGTCGATGGCGTGCCGGTCGCCGATGCGTTTTCGGTGGGGCAGTTCGCGGCGGCCGGGCGCGACCTGCTGGAGATCGATGCCCTGCAGCGGGTCGAGATCCTGCGCGGGCCGGCCTCCACGCTGTACGGTAGCGATGCGTTGGCCGGGGTGGTGGTGTTCCGCACGCGCGATCCGCAGGACTTGCTGGATCGCGTGGACGCGACCCGCTACATCGGCAGCCGGCTCGGCTGGAGCGGGCAGGACGACGGGCGCCTGGCTTCGGTCGCGGTCGCCGGCGGGCAGCGCCTGCAGGGCCTGCTGCAGGTGTCGCGGCGCGATGGCGGCGAGTCCGGCAACCGTTCCGCCAGCATGCCCGCCAATCCCGCGGAGACCCGGCGCGACGGCATCCTGGCGAAACTGGTGCTGGACGATGCCGCGGCGGCGCGCTGGACCGCGACCTTCGACCATGCGCGCGGGCAGGTGCGCACCGACGTGCGCTCGTTGCGCTTCGGACCCGGTCGCTTCAACACCACCACCTCCCTGCTGGGCGACGATCGTTTCCGCCGCGACCGCCTCAGCCTGCAGGGCGACTGGGATGCCGCTGGGTGGCTGGACGCCTCGCAACTGCTGCTCTACGCGCAGCGCAACCGCATCCGCCAGGACACCGCGCAGGAACGCCTCGCCGACCGCACCACGCGCTTCCCCTCCTTGCGCGAGCGCCGCTTCGAACTGGAGCAGGACGGCAGCGGCATCGAGTGGATGGGCCAGGTGCGCCGCGATGGCGGGCGCCTCCGCCACTGGCACGTGTTCGGCATCGAATACGCGGTGCAGCGCTACACCGGCCTGCGCGACGGGCGCGAAACCAACCTCGCCACCGGCGCGACCAGCAACGTGGTGCTCGGCGAACGCTTCCCGGTGCGCGACTTCCCGACCAGCCGCAGCCGCACCCTGGGCCTGTTCTGGCAGGACGAGGTTGCGATCGGGGATACCGTGGCGGTGATCCCCGGCCTGCGCTGGGAACGCTATCGGCTGGATGCGGACGCCGATGCGCTGTTCCGCGAGGATTATCCCTCGATGCCGGTGCACGACCTGGCGCATTCGGCGTGGACGCCGAAGCTCGGGTTGCGCTGGACGCCGGGCGCGCATGCGACCTGGTTCGTGCAGTACGCGCGCGGGTTCCGCGCGCCGCCATTCGGCGACGTCAACATCGGCCTGTCGCTGCAATTGCTGAATTACGAGGTGCGTCCCAACCCGGACCTCGCGCCGGAGACCAGCCATGGCGTGGAAGCGGGGTGGCGCTGGCAGGGCGACCGCCTGCAGGCCAGCGTCTCCGCCTACCGCAACGAATACCGCGACCTGATCGAGTCGCGCGCCAACCTGGGCATCGACCCCGACAGCGGCGCGCTGGTGTTCCAGTCGGTGAACCGCGCACGCGCCAGCATCCGCGGCCTCGAGGGGCAACTGGACTGGGTGCCGGACATCCGCGGCGAATGGCGCCTCAGCGCGTCGGCGGCATGGGCGCGCGGCCGCGACGAGGCGCGCGACCGCCCGCTGAATTCGGTGGCGCCGGCCAAACTGGTGCTGGGCGCGTCCTGGGAACCCGCATCCGACCGGATGGGAGTGGAAGTGATGGCGACCGTCGTCACGCGCCAGGGCGCGCTGGACGAGTCCGCTGGTCCGCTGTTCCATGCGCCGGGACACGCGGTGCTGGATGCGTATGCCTGGTGGCGGCTGGGGCCGGGCCTGCGGTTGCAGCTGGCGGCGCGCAACCTGGCCAATCGCCGCTACTGGGACTGGAGCGCGGCACGCAACGTCAATCCCGCCGACCCCAGCCCGCCGCTGGACTTCTACACACGGCCGGGCCGCAGCCTCGCGGCGACGTTGGTCTTCGACTGGTAATCGCGGCGGCGGCCGGCCCTCAGCCCAGCCAGCCTGCGAACCAACCCAGCGGATGGTGGACCCGGGCAATGCCGTAGATGCCCGCGAACACCGCGAGTGCGGCCACGTAGAACCCGGCGCGTTGGCGCGGCGCGCGGGCAGGGCGCATCGCCAGGATGCCGAGCCCGATGTAGGCCACCACCAGCAGCAACTTCACGGTGAGCCAACCGTTCGCGAACAGGCCCGCCGGCAGCAACGAGAACAGCATGGTCGCGGCGGTCAGCAGCACGCTGTCGATGCCGTAGCTGAGGTAGCGCACGAGCCAGTGGCGCGGCCAGCGCGCCCCGGCCAGCGCCGCGCCGACGCGCAGGGCGAACAGCGCGCCGCTGCACATGGCGGCATGCACGTGCACCGACTTGATCTCCGGGTAATAGGCCAGCAACGCACTCATCGCATCACCCCGGGCGCCCGTCCGCGCGCGGCCGCAGGTAGATCGCCGCCGAGCGCAACACCCACGGCAGGAACGCGAGCAGCCAGCCCGCCGCGGCAACCGCGTCCCAGGCCAGCGCATCGGCCGCGACTTCGGACCCGATCCGCACCACCGCCACCAGCTGCAGCATCGCGAACGCGAACCAGCCGGTGGGCGGCATCGCCAGCGGCTGGCCGGAATGGCCTTGCGTCACCCGGGTCACCATCGCCACCAGCAGGCTGCCGAAGAACCCGATGTAGAGCGCATGCGCCGGGCCGCGACCGAGCAGGAACTCGCCGGTGATCGCGTACAACGCGCTCTGCGTGGCATACAGCGCGAACGCGGCCGGCAGCCAGGCGAACCCGGCGAACAGCACCCAGAGCAGCCCGGGCGCCGGGTTGCGTGGCCACCAGCGCCACAGCACCCAGGCGCTGCCGGCCGCCAGGGTGGCGTCGACCGGCCACAGCCAGGGATAAGCGTGGGCCAGCTCCAGGCCGAGGTGGACGAGCAGCAGGCCCCACATCGCGGCGAGCAGCCACGATGGGCGCCAGGGTATGTAGCCGACGACCACGTTGCCGGCGAAGAACGGGAACATGCGGTGGGCCACGGTGAAGTAGATCGGCAGCAGCAGGCCGAAGCTGCCCAGCTTGATCGCGATGAACACCGGCCACGGGCCGGCGTCGAACAACCAGGCCAGCATGCACAGCAGGCCCGCCAGGCCCAATGCCATCGCCGTGAAGGCCGACCAGGCGTGCCAGGTCGGGCCCTTGCCGGCGCTGCGTTCGGCCAGCAGCAGGCGAAGCAGTTGCACGAGCCCATGGCCCCAGCCGGCCGCGCTCATCAGCACGCCGACGAAGACCATCGCCGGTTGCCCCAGGAGCATGCCGCCGAGCACCGCGAGCTGGCCGCCGAACAGGCCGGCGCCAACCGGCACGTAGTGCCATCGCGAGAGTTCCGGCAGGCCCATCCAGCGCGGGAACACGGTGAGCAGGAAGCCGAACATGAAGGGCGGCAGCAACTGGTACTGCATCACCAGGGCATGCATCCACCCGGCCCACGGCACATCGGTGGGAAGCCCGATCAGATGCCAGCGCGCATCCACCAGCCACGCCAGCCACCATGCCATCGCCAGCAGCAGGTTGCAGGCGCCGACGAAGAACAGCAGGCGATGCGGGGCGGCGGCCAGCAGGGCCGGGGACAGCGGGGAGGCGGCGCGGGGCGTGTGCGGTTCGGGCATGCGTGCAGTCTGCAGAACCTGGCCGCGGGCTGTCATTGATGCAGGTCACCCGTGCCCCGCAAACGACACGGGCGGCCATCGGCCGCCCGTGTCGTGGACAACCCGGCGCGCCGGGATCAGGCGAGCGGATCCTCCGCGCGCGCCGCGGCGATCACCCGGTCCGGCCTGGACCCGATCCATTGGCGCAGCACGAACAACGCCAGCAGCAGCGCGCCCGCACTGAAAATCAGGTCGCCCGGCATGCGCATCCACACCAGCACGTCGAAGATCGGCTTGCCCATGAATTCCGCGCTGCGGGCATAGGCGTAGCCGTGGTCGAGCGCGGCCTGCAGTTGCAGCGTCCCCATCGGCAGCAGGGTGAGCAGGGCCATCAGCACGAGGCCGATGTTGAGCGACCAGAACGCGCCGCGCAGCAGGCCCG
This sequence comes from Lysobacterales bacterium, assembly GCA_017302095.1. Classification (GTDB taxonomy): domain Bacteria; phylum Pseudomonadota; class Gammaproteobacteria; order Xanthomonadales; family Xanthomonadaceae; genus Thermomonas. Next base: position 5,241 of record JAFLEC010000009.1, read on the forward strand.
GCTGCCACAGCGTCGCCGGCTTCAGTCCCCGCAGGCAGAACAGCATCAGGCCGATGCCTAGCATGCCGTAGACCCCGAACAGCGCGGTGTGGCCGTGCAGCGGCGTCAGGTTCAGGCCCTGCATGTAGTACAGCGCGATCGGCGTGTTGATCAGGAAGCCGAACAGCCCCGCCCCCACCAGGTTCCAGAAGCTGACCGCCAGGAAGAACATGATCGGCCACTTGTAGCGCGCCATCCACGGCGTCGCCCGGCTGTGGCTCCAGGTGTCGTAGGCCTCCAGCCCGATGATCGCCAGCGGCACCACTTCGAGCGCGGAGAAAGTGGCGCCGAAGGCCACGCCGGCGGTGGTCGTGCCGACGAAGTAGAGGTGGTGGAACATACCGAGCACGCCGCCGAACAGGTAGATGATGGTGGCGAACAGCACGTTGTTGGTCGCGGTCGCCCCGCGCACCAGGCCCAGCTTCACGAACAGGAAGCTGATGACCGCGACCGCGAACACCTCGAAGAAGCCCTCGACCCACAGGTGCACCACCCACCAGCGCCAGTATTCGACCACCGAGATGTGGCTGCCTTCGCCCCACATCAGGCCGGCGCCGTAGAACAGGCCGATCGCGACCGTGGACAGGAACAGCAGGCCGACGATCGAACTCATCTCGTCGCGGCGCTTCAGCGCGGGCCACAGCGCGCGGCCCACCAGCAGCAGCCACAGCAGCAGGCCGACGAACAGGAACGCCTGCCAGAAGCGGCCGATGTCCACGTATTCCCAGCCCTGGTGCCCGAACCAGAAGTTGTTGGCCAGGCCGAGCTTCTGCATCACCGCGAACCATTGCCCGGCGAATGCGCCGACCACGATCACCAGCAGGCACCCGAACAGGAAGTTCACCCCCGCGCGCTGGAACCTTGGCTCGTGGCCCGAGATCGCGGGGCCGATGTACAGGCCGGTGCCCAGCCACGCGGTCGCGATCCACAGCACCGCCAGTTGCGTGTGCCAGCTGCGCGACAGCGAGTACGGGATGACCTCCGCCAGCTGGAATCCGTAGGCCTCGCGGCCCTCGACCTGGTAGTGCGCGGTGATCGCGCCCAGCAGGATCTGCACCAGGAACAGTGCGATCACCACCCAGAAGTACTTCGCAGTCGCTTTCATGGACGGCGTCGGCACCAGCCCAAGCAACGGGTCGCGGGCCGGCGGGCTCGCCTTTTCCTCGTGGCCGTGGAAGGCCGCGTAGTGCCAGGTCATCAGGCCGATGCCGCCGAGCAGGAACACCAGCGAGAACACCGACCACATGAAGGTGCCGGACGTGGGCGCGTTGCCCACCAGCGGCTCGTAGGGCCAGTTGTTGGTGTAGGTGTGGGCCGCGCCGGGCCGTTCAGTGCCCGCCGCCCAGGCGGTCCAGAAGAAGAATGCGGTGAGCGCGCGGCGGTTGCCGGCCTCGGCCACGGTGTCGTCCTTCATCGCATAGGTCTCGCGCAGGTCGGCGGTCGCCGGATCCGACGAGAACAGGCTTTCGTAGTGGGCCGCGACCTGCGCGATCGCCCGCGCCCGCGCGGCGTCGACTACCAGATCGCCGTTCGCCGGGTCGTAGGTATTGCGCCGCACCCGCGGTTGCAGGATGGCGCGCAGCTTCGCCTGCTCGGCCGCATCCAGCGCCGCGTAGGGCTTGCCGGTGGCGGCGAGCGCCTCCTGGTCGAGCTGCGCCAGCGCTTCGCGCTTGAGCCAATCGGCCGACCAGTCGGGCGCGACCAGCGCGCCGTGGCCCCAGATCGACCCCAGCTGCATCCCGCCCATGCTTTGCCAGACCACCTGGCCGCGTTGGATGTCGTCGCGGGTGTAGACCACTTCGCCGCTGGTGGTGACCACCCGTTCGGGGATCGGTGGCTTGGTGCGGAAAAGGTCGCCGCCAAGCCAGAGCATGACGGCGAAACTCGCGACGAGCAGGGCGCCGAGGCCCAGCCAGAGGCGTTTGGTGATGGACATGGGAACACTCCCGGTGGAAGACCGCTGGCATGGTCACGCGCGCTGCCGACTGGACTCCATGACGTAGGTCAACCGCGTGCGCATGGCGGCGATCAGGCGGCCTCGCAGGACTCGCGCGCGGGTCATGGCGCCCATTCCAGTTGCAGCCATAGCTTGTCGGTGTCGCGCGCGAAGCCGTCGCTGCGGTAGTGGGCGAGCTTCGCGAGCAGGTCCAGGCCCGGGCGCAGCTTCACTCCCAGCGAGGCATCGAGTTCGCTGCCGTAGCGGAGGCTGCCGCGATCGCTGCGGAAGTCGTGGCAGGCGACTTCCCATTTGCCCTGGCGCGCGGCGAGCGTGACCCCGCCCGACACCGAGACGTAGGCATCGCGCAGGCCGTTGGCGGGCGTGGACAGGAACTTGTCGGCCCAACCGTTGAATGCATGCAACGTGGCCAATGGCGTCTGGAACGCACGTCCGCGTCCGGCGCCGAGCCGTTCCCAGCCTGCCTTCAGGGTCAGGGGGCCGCGTTCCAGCCTCGGCTCCACGAGCATGTACGCGGTGGAGCCACCGACCGCGTCCGCCCACGGCACCTGCTGCGCGCGTTCCATCGCCACTGCGGCCTTCCAGTCTGCGGAAATGGCATGGCTGGTGGTCCAGCGCAGCCCCAGGGTGCGGCTGGAAGCGGATGCGACGTCACGGTCCTCGATCCAGTAGCCATAACCGACGAGGTTGCCGCCCGGCACGGTGTGCGCGATGCGCAGCAATGGCGCCTTCAACCGACGCTCGCGCGCCAGCGGATCGCGTGCATCGTCGCCATTGACGCGGTGCACGCGGTCCAGCCAGATCCCCTGCAGCTCCAGTCCCTTGCGCGGCTTCCAGTTGAATTGCGCGGCGTCGAAGGTCTGCATGTTTTGCCGCCACGCCACGTTGCCGATGAAACGTGCGTTGTCGAGCACCAACGCCTGCCGGCCGATCCGCGCGGACGCACCGACGGCGGACCAGTCCAGCCACGCCTGGTTGATCTCGAGCGCACGCGCGTCCGGTACCGGCGGGTAGGCGATGCGGCCGTTCGCGGTCGAATTGAAGCGGTCGCCGAGTTCGGCCACGGCTTCCGCCTCGACAAGGCCGCTCCAGTGCGGGGTGAAACGATGCTGGAGGCTGGCGCGGATGCGCAGGGTGTCGGCTTCCGCGCGCCGTGCGTAGGCCGCGTCGTCCACGCTTTCATGGCGATAGCGCAGGTTGAGGGCCCATGGCCGGGCTGGCGAGGATTGCGGCGGATCCCCGGCATGCGCCCGAGGGCTGGCAGCGGCAGCGCAGGCGAGGCAGATGGCGAGCGGGAGGCGCATGGTCGAACTCCGGCAGCGGATACTGCCGGCGATGTTCGGGATCGCGGTCGCAGCGCGCTCTGTCGCAGGTCAAGCGATGCCGTGTTTGCGCCGGGGCAGGGGGTGGCATCCTGCGCAGCGCGCAATGCGCCGCCGCCGGCGGGTCACTCGCGCAGCACGGGCGCCGCCAGTGCATCGACCTGGGCGCGGTCGAGCAACTGCACCTCGCGGCGGTCGACCGCCAGCAGCCCGGTGTCCTGCATGCGGCGCAGGACGCGGCTGACCGTCTCCGGAGCGAGCCGCAGGTAATTGGCGATGTCGGCGCGGGCCATGGTCAGCTGGAAGCGGTTGGGCGAGAACCCGCGGGCGGCGAGCCGGCGCGAGACCCCGACCAGGAAGGCCGCCACCCGCTGGTCCGCCGTCCAGTCCCCGGCCAGCAAAGCGGCGCGGCCGATGTCGCGGCTGAGCAGGCGGAACAGTTCGCGCTGCAGGCCCGGCACCCGCGCCGCCAGCATCGACATCTTCGGGAACGAGAACCGGCACAGCATCACCGTGTCCAGCGCCACCGCGTCGCAGGGGTAGCGGTGGCCGTCGATCGCGTTCAGGCCGATCACCTCGCCCGGGAAGTGGAAGCCGAGCACGTGCTCGTGGCCGTCGCGTTCGGTGACGCAGGTCTTGACCGTTCCCGCGCGCACCGCGGCGATGGCGTCGAACGCATCGCCCTCCGAGAAGATGCGGTCGCCGGCATGGAACGGCCCGACGTGCTCGACCAGGACGTGCAGGTCCATCAGCGCGGCCTTGTCCATGCCCTGCGACAGGCAGGCATGGGAGAAGGCGCAGGTGGAGCAGAACTGCAGGTCGTCGCCGTCGTCGGCCATCGCGCGCGCGTTGAAGCGCGGGAACGGCACCTGGCTCATCGGGCACTCCGGGCAGGCGTCAGATCGCACGCGAGAAGCGCGGGCGGGCGTCGGTCACCGGTTGGTCGAGGTAGCGGTCGAAGCACATCGCGATGTTACGCAACAACAGCTGCCCGCGCGGCGTGGCGCGGATCGATTCCGGGGACATGGTCACAAGCCCGTCCTCGACCAGCGGCTGCAGGCGCGCGAGTTCCTGCGAGAAGTACTCGGCGAAGCCGATCGCGTAGCGGTCCTGCAGCTCCTTGACCCGGATCTCGCCCTGGCACATCAGCGACTGGATCAGGTCGGCGCGCAGTTCGTCGTCGTCGTCCAGGACCATGCCGCGGAATACCGGGAGCCGGCCGGCGTCGATGGCGGCCTCCCAGGACGGCAGGTCCCGGGGGTTCTGGCTGAAGGTGTTGGCGACGTGGCTGATCGCGGACACGCCGAGGCCGATCAGGTCGCTGTCGGCATGGGTGGTGTAGCCCATGAAGTTGCGGTGCAGGTCGCCGCGCGACTTGGCGATCGCCAGTTCGTCGCCGGGCAGGGCGAAATGGTCCATGCCGATGTACGCATAACCGGCCGCGGTCAGCTTCTCCACCGCCAGCTGCAGCAGCGCGAGCTTGGCCTCGCCGTCCAGCAGCAGGGTTTCGTCGATCTGTTTCTGCGGCTTGAACAGCTGCGGCAGGTGGGCGTAGCTGTACACGGCCAGGCGGTCGGGATGGATCGCGGTGACGATGTCGAGGGTGCGGCCGAAGCCCTCCAGCGATTGCCCCGGCAGGCCGTAGATCAGGTCGATGTTGACCGAGCGCATGCCCGCCGCGCGGCAGGCGTCGACGATCGCGCGGGTTTCCTCGACGCTCTGCACGCGGTTCACCGCGCGCTGCACCACCGGGTCGAAGTCCTGCACGCCCAGGCTGGCGCGGTTGAAGCCGGCCGCGGCCAGCACCGGCATGTCTTGCGGGTCGCAGTAGCGCGGGTCGAGTTCGATCGAGATGTCGCAGTCGTCGGCGTCGGCGAACTGGAACTGCCCGCGGATCGCGCCGACCACGTCGGCCAGCTGCCGGGCGGACAGGAAGTTGGGGGTGCCGCCGCCGAAGTGCAGCTGCACCGCGCGCCGGTCGCGGTCGAACAGCGGCGCCACCAGCGCGATCTCGCGCTCAAGCCGGTTCACGTACGCATCGCCGCGCGACTGGTCGCGGGTGATGACGCGGTTGCAGCCGCAGTAGAAGCATGGGCTGTGGCAGAACGGCACGTGCACGTACAGCGACAGCGGCCGCGGGATGGGGTCGCCGTTGCTGGCGGCGGCGGCGGCCCGCAGCTCGGCCTCGCCGAAATCCGCGCGGAACTGCGGCGCGGTCGGGTACGAGGTGTAGCGCGGTCCGGGCCGGTCGTAACGGCGCAGGAGATCGGCGTCGAAGGCGAGGGCAGTCTGCGGCATGTGGGCAAGCCTAGGGGGTGGCGACGCCGGCCGCGTTGACCCGGATCAAGCCGCTGCGGGCACGCTCAGCGGCGGAGCAGTCCATACACTGCCGTATCGAGCCGCGAGGCGCCGCCCACGTAACCCGGGTGCTCCGGCAGGATCGGCCTTCGTTCGCGCAGCTCGACGGTCCAGTCGCCGCCATACAGCGCCCGCACTTCGTCTTCCTGCACGCTGAACGGCGGGCCGTCGCGATCGGCCTGCGGGTATTCGAGTGTCACCAGCAGGCCGCGGCAGCCAGGCGGCAGCCGGGCGTACAACTCGCCCGCGTAACGGGCGCGCAGCGCGGGCGGCAGCGCGATCAGCGCCGCGCGGTCGAACACCGCCGCGCAGCGCGCCAGCAGCTCGGCGTCGAGGTCGAAGGCATCGCCGCGGATCAGCTCGATGCCGCCGGCGCGATGGTGCACGCCGTAGCGGGTGGCCTCGACCTCGGGCACCAGCCCGTGCTCGGCGAAGAATTCGTCGACCGCGATCTGCGACAGCTCCACGCCGAGCACCGGGTGGCCTTGCGCGGCCAACCAGGCCATGTCCAGCGACTTGCCGGCCAGCGGGACGAACACCGTGGCCCCGGGCGCGATGCCAAGCGCCGGCCAGTGCTTCAGCAGCAGCGGGGTTGGTGTGGACTGGTGGAACCCGATCTGGTGCGTGGCCCAGCGGTCATGCCAGAACTGGTCGTCGATCGGAGGTGCGTGGGATGCGCCAGGCATGCCGCATCATCCCACGAACCCGCCCGGCGATCATGGGATGTCGGTGTGCTGGACCTGCACGTAATAGGGCTTTCCGCAGGTGCCCATCATCCCGCCGGGGCAGGGCGTGATGGTGTAAGTCACCATCACCTTGGCCTTTGCAAAATACGCGTCGCGCAGGACGTCCGCCATGCCGTCCTCCGCGTACAGGTTGACGCGATCCGTGAAATTGGCGAAGCGCACCACGTTGTCGCCGTAGTAGCCCGGGTAGTACTGCATGAACTCGAACCGCCCGATGTAGGAGGCGGTGGCGGCGCTCGACGTCAGCGGGACAAGGGTGATCGCGAGGCCCGCGAGCAGGGCGAGTGGGTAGCGCATGGTGGTGCCTCCTGCATGGTGTCGATCGCTGCCGAGTGCAGCTGCAGGATGAACGCGTTTGGCCGGGCGCTGCGGCCAAACGCTTCCGCGTACCGGGTCAGCCCAGGCTATCCACCCGCTGCCACCCGCGCGGCAGGAGGCCGCCACGCGAGCCGCGGGCGCCGACGTAGGCGTCCAGTTCCCGGAACGACAACGTCATCGTCCGGGCACCGGACTTCACCAGCAGCTTGCCGTTTGGCGGCACCACCGCGATCGCGACCACCTGCTCGGTGCCGCGCTTGGCCTTCGGGATCTCGATCAGCTTGTTGCCCTTGCCCTTGTCGAGTTCCGGCAGCTCCGACAGCGGGAACGCAAGCACGTGGCCGGCGCTGGTGACCGCGACGATGCGGTCCGCCGCCACGTCCGCGACCGCAGCGGGCTGCAGCACGCGCGCGCCTTCCGAGAGCGAGAGCAGCGCCTTGCCGGCCTTGTTGCGGCCGGTCAGGTTCTCGAAGCGGGTGACGAAGCCGTAGCCGTGCGACGAGGCGATCACGAAGCGGGCGTCGTTGTCGCCGCTGGCCAGCGCCTGGAAGCCCGCGCCGCCCGGCGGGGTGAAGCGACCGGTCAGCGGCTCGCCGTTGCCGCGCGCCGAGGGCAGGGTGTGCACGGCGGTGGAATAGCTGCGGCCGGTGGCGTCGAGGAACGCGACCTGCTGGGTGCTGCGGGCGCGGACCGCCGCCAGCAGCCCGTCGCCGTCGCGGTAGGCCAGCGAGGCCGGGTCGATCTCGTGGCCCTTGGCGGCGCGGATCCAGCCCTTCTCGCTGAGCACCACGGTCATCGGCTCGCTGGCGACCAGCTCGGTCTCGTCCAGCGCCTGCGCCGCCTCGCGCGCGACCAGCGGGCTGCGGCGGTCGTCGCCGAACTTCTTCGCATCCGCCAGCAGCTCGTCCTTGACCAGCTTCTTCAGCCTGGCCTTGCTGCCGAGTATGGCGATCAGGCGGTCGCGCTCGTTGTCCAGTTCGTCCTGCTCGCCGCGGATCTTCATTTCCTCGAGGCGCGCCAGCTGGCGCAGCTTGGTGTCGAGGATGTAGTCGGCCTGTTCCGCCGACAGGCCGAAGCGCGCGATCAGCGCGGCCTTCGGTTCGTCCTCGGTGCGGATGATGCGGATCACCTCGTCGAGGTTGAGGAAGGCGACCAGCAGGCCTTCCAGCAGGTGCAGCCGGCGCTCGACCTTGTCGAGGCGGTGCTTGAGCCGGCGGGTCACGGTGTCCTGGCGGAACGCCAGCCACTCCGACAGCAGCAGCTTGAGGTTCTTGACCTGCGGGCGGCCGTCCAGCCCGATCACGTTGAGGTTGACCCGGTAGCTCTTCTCGAGGTCGGTGGTCGCGAACAGGTGGCCCATCAGCTGCTCGGCATCCACGCGGTTGCTGCGCGGCACCAGCACGATGCGAGTGGGGTTGGCGTGGTCGGACTCGTCGCGGATGTCCTCCAGCCACGGCAGCTTCTTGGCCCGCATCTGCGCGGCGATCTGTTCGATCACCTTGCTCGGGCTGACCTGGTAGGGCAGCTGGGTGATGACGATGTTGGCCTGCTCCTTCACGAACACGCCGCGCGCGCGCACCGAGCCGGTGCCGGCCTCGTACATCGCCTGCAGGTCGGCGGCCGGGGTGATGATCTCGGCGGCGGTCGGGTAGTCCGGGCCGCGCACGTGCTCGCACAGGTCGCGCACCGTCGCGTCGGGGTCGTCGAGCAGGCGCACGCAGGCGCTGACGACCTCGTTGAGGTTGTGCGGCGGGACGTCGGTGGCCATGCCGACCGCGATGCCGGTGGTGCCGTTGAGCAGCAGGTGCGGCAGGCGCGCCGGCAACCAGGTCGGCTCCTCCAGGGTGCCGTCGAAGTTGGGGTCCCAGTCGACCGTGCCCTGGCCCAGTTCGCCCAGCAGCACCTCGGCGATCGGCGACAGCTTGGATTCGGTATAGCGCATCGCTGCGAACGACTTCGGGTCGTCGCTGGAGCCGAAGTTGCCCTGGCCCTCGATCAGCGGGTAGCGGTACGAGAACGGCTGCGCCATCAGCACCAGCGCTTCGTAGCAGGCGGAGTCGCCGTGCGGGTGGTACTTGCCGATCACGTCGCCGACGGTGCGCGCCGACTTCTTCGGCTTGGCCCCGGCGTTGAGGCCCAACTCGCTCATCGCATACACGATGCGGCGCTGGACCGGCTTCAGGCCATCGCCCACGAAGGGCAGGGCGCGGTCGAGCACCACGTACATCGAGTAATCGAGGTAGGCGCGTTCGGCGTACTCGCGCAGCGGGATCTGTTCGTGCCCGTGGAAGGCCGGGCGGATGGCGTCGTCGGTCATCCGCGCATTTTACGGGTCGCGCCGCGCCGGCGGGTCACAGCAGCACGGCAACCGCCTTCACCTGCGCCCATGCGGACTGCCCCTCATGCAGTCCCAACCGCTCGACCGAGCGTCGCGATACCCGCGCAAGCAGGGGAAAACCCTGCGCCGAGAGGCGTACCAGCACCTGGCCGCCGGGCAGCGGCTCCAGCCCGACCAGCACGACCGGCAGCAGGTTCAGCACGCTCGTATCGTCGTGGCGATGCAGCGCGATGCTCACGTCACGCGCCTGGATACGCACCCGCAGTGGCGTGCCGGGGTCGTGTGCGGCGCCGTGGGCCTGCAATGTGCCTGCCGCCGTACGCAGATCCAGCAGGCCATGTCCGTCGCGGGCCTCGACGACGGCATCCAGCACCACGCCCGCATCCTCGCGCAATGCGGTCGGCAGGTCGTGGCGGTTGAGCAGGGCGAGCGCGGGCCCCGAGGCCAGGGCGCGCCCGTCGTCCAGCAAGACCAGGTGGTCGGCCAGCCGGGCGACTTCCTCGATCGCGTGGGTCACGTGCAGTACCGGGATGCCGGCTTCGCGCCGGACGGCTTCCAGGTACGGCAGGATGTCCGCGCGGCGGTCGGCGTCGAGCGCGCTCAGCGGTTCGTCCAGCAGCAGCAGGCGTGGCGCGGTCACCAGCGCGCGCGCAAGCGCGACGCGCTGGCGTTCGCCGCCCGACAGGGCCTCCGGCCGTCGCCCCAGCAGCGGGCCCAGGTCCAGCCGTTCGATCCAGGTGGCGAGCAGGTCCGCGGCGGCGCCCGACCGCCGCCAGCCGTAGCGGAGGTTGCCGTCGACGCTCAGGTGCGGCAGCAGCGCGGCGTGCTGGAACACCACGCCGACCGCGCGGCGATGCGCGGGTAGCGCATGTGCATCGTCCAGCCAGGTCGTTCCCGCCACCCGGATGCGGCCGCGCGCACCGGGTTCCAGCCCTGCGATGGCGCGCAGCAAGGTGCTTTTGCCGCAGCCCGACGGGCCGAACACGACCGTCGTGCCGGTGGCAGGCAACTGCAGGTCGACGTCCAGCCGGAACGCCCCGCGCGAGAGGGCCAGCCGAACCTCGACGGCGTGCGTGGACTCAGCCATCGGCCACCGCCGTGCGCCGGCCCAGCCATTGCATCAGCAACAGCAGCGCGAACGAGAACACGAGCAGCCCGGCCGCGAGCACATGCGCCTCGTCGTAGGCCATCGCTTCCACCTGGTCGTACAGGAGGACCGACAGGACCCGCGTCTCGCCCTCGATGTTGCCGCCGACCATCAGCACCACGCCGAACTCGCCGACCGTGTGCGCGAAGCCGAGCAGGCTGGCGGTCACCAGTGCGGGCCTGGACAGCGGCAACACCACGCTCAGGAAGCGATCCAGCGGCGTTGCACGCAACGTGGCGGCGGCCTCCAGCACGCTGGCCGGGATCGCCGCGAACCCGGCCTGCAGCGGATGCACCACGAACGGCAGCGAATACAGCAACGACGCAAGCAGGATGCCCTCGAAGGTGAACGCGAGGTTGCCGATGCCGCTGGCGAACGCGAGCCGCCCGAGCGGTCCGTCCGGAGCCAGGCCGATCAGCAGGTAGAAGCCCAGCACCGTCGGTGGCAGCACCATCGGCAGGGCGACCAGCGCGCCGATCGGCACCCGCCAGCGCGACGACGTACGCGCGAGCCACCATGCCAACGGCATGCCGAGCAGCAACAGCAGCAGGGTGGTGAGGCCGGCCAGCTTGAGCGTGACCCAGGCCGCGATCATCCAGGCGGGCATCCCGGTGGCGGGATCCATGGCCGTTCAGTCGTATCCGTGGGCGCGGATCCTGGCGCGCCCCTCCGGGCTGCGCAGGTAGCGCAGGAAACCGATTGCCGCGACATTCCGGTCGCCGTGCGCCAGCACCACCGCGCTTTGCACGATCGGTGCATGCCAGTGCGCGGGCACCTCCCATCCCGACCCCGGCGCGCGCAGGCGTGCCTGCAGCACCAGCGAACGGGGCACCAGGCCGAGCGGCGCGGCGCCGCTGGCCACGAATTGCATCGCCTGGCCGATGTTCTCGCCCATCACCAGCCGCGGCCGCAGTTCCTGCCATCGGCGCACGTGCTGCAGGACGTCGCGGGCGGCGGCGCCGTATGGCGCCAGCGCCGGATTCGCGATCGCGAGCCTCGGGATGCTGCCCTTGCGCAGGAGGGCCTCGCCGTCGCGGACGAGCCCGGGGTCGCGACTCCAGAGCACCAGGCGGCCGACGGCATAGTCGAAGACGGTATCGCCGCGCGCCAAGCCTTCCTCCACCAAGCGCCGCGGAGTGGCGGCATCCGCCGCGAGCAACGCGTCGAAGGGCGCCCCGGCGCGTACCTGCGCATACAGCTTGCCGGTCGACGCGGCGCTGATCTCGATCCGGTGCCCGGTCCGCTTGCCGTAGTCGCGCGCCAGCGCGCGCGCCACGTCGGCGAAGTTGGAGGCGACGGCGATCCTGGCCTGCACGGGCTTCGGTGCCTGCGCGGGGAGCTGCAGCGGCAGCAGCAACAGCAACGTGGCCAGCAGCCACACGGCGGATCGGCGGCGGAAACGGGTCATGCGCCGTCCGCCCCCGCCCCGGCGTCGGCGGCGACCAGCGGCGTGCCTTCGCTCCATGCAGTACTGCCGTCGGTGAAGTGCTCCTGCTTCCAGATCGGCGCCTGGTACTTGACCGCCTCGATCGCCTGCCGGCAGCCGCGGAAGGCGGCGTCGCGATGCGCCGACGCGAACGCGACCACCACCGCGAGGTCGCCCACCGCGAGCTTGCCCTTCGCATGCGCGATGTAGCAGCGGGCTTGGGGGTCGTGGGCCTCGATCGACGCTTCCGCCGCGCGGCGGAACACCGCCAGTGCCAGCGGGTCGAACATGTCGTAGTGGATGCCGACGCACTGCCGCCCCAGGCTGCGCGTGCGGACCCGGCCAATGAATACGTCGATACCGCCGAACGCGTCGTCGGAGACGAACGCGATCGCGTCCAGTGGATCCAACGGCGCGTCGGCGATGTCGACGACGCGGCAGGCGATCCGCTCCTCGCGCGCGAGGTTCATCCGCCGCTCACCGGGGGCAGCAGGGCCAGCCGGCCATCCGCCGGCAGCGGGCTGCGCGCGTGCAGCAGGGTGGTTTCGGTGGCGATCGCGGAGGCCTGGAGCAGGGCGGTCGCCGCGTCCGGCCAATGCGTGCGTGCCCAGGCCTCGAACGCGGCGCGGAACTCGGCGGCGGTCGTGACGCCCGGCAGTTCCAGGCGCAATTCGGGCCCGTCGGCGAATTCGCGGAAGCGACCGAACAGTTGCAGGGTGATGTTCATGCGATGGATGCTTCGAAGCAGGTCGGTGTGCCGGGACGCAGGGGATGGACCGCCACCAGGCGCCCGGCCGGCAGGTGGGTATCGGCTTCCGGGAGCATCGCCCACGCGCGCGCCTCCAGCATCGGTGCGGTGCGGAAGCTCTCCTGGCCCGCCAGCAAGCGCACCGACAGTCGTCCATCGGCGGACAGCGCCAGCGCCGCCTTCTGCACCAGGCGCACGCCGGGCTTCTTGCGGACCTCCTCGGCGAGCGGCAGCGGGACCGGAATTTCCGCCGCGCGTCCGGCCATGGCCCGTATCGCGGCATCGACGAAGAACCGGGCGCCGATCGCGCTGGAGATCGGGTTGCCGGGCAGCCCGAACAGCAGACTGCCGCGGCCGGCGGTGGCGAACAGCAGTGGGCGTCCCGGCCGCATCCGCAGGCTGTGGAAGCGCACGTCGGCGCCGAGCGATGCCAGCACCTCCGGGACGAAGTCGTAGCGTCCCATCGAGACCGCGCCGGTGGTCACCACCAACTCGATCCCGTCGGCCAGCCAGCGCGCCAGCACGGGTGCGAGCGCCTCGGCGGAGTCGCTTACGGTCACCCGTTCCACGACATCGGCGCCGGCGTCGGCCAGCAGGCGTTCCAGGTAGGGGCCATTGGTGTTGGCGATCTGGCCGGGGGCAAGTTCGGCACCATCGGCATCCACCAGTTCGCGGCCGGTGCAGGCCAGGGCGAGCCGTGGCCGGCGACGCACGCGCACCTGGCGCAGTCCGATGCCGCGGAGGACCAGCAGGGCCTCTTGGTCGAGGCGGGTGCCCGCAGCCAGCACGTGCTGGCCGGGGGCGACATCGCTGCCCGCGCGGCGCACGTATTGCCCGGCAGCGGGCATCGCCGCCAGTGCGATCCGCGTTGGGCGCGCGTCCTCGTCGCGCGACAGCACGCGGCAATCCTCGACCGGCACCACCGTGTCCAGCCCGTCCGGCAGCCGGGCACCGGTCATGATGCTGCAGGCATCGGCTGCTTGCCCGGCGATCCCATCCCCGGCCGCCTGTTCGGCGGTCACCGCGAGTTCGCTGCCGGCAGCGAGATCCGAGGACCAGCGCAGCGCGAACCCGTCCATCCCGGCGTTGTCGAAGGGCGGCAACGGGCGCGGTGCGGCCACGGGTTCCGCAAGCACGCGCCCGGCGGCGTGCGCCAGATCCACCGCGTCCGCCGGCAGCAGCCGGCAGCAGTCGCGGATCGTGGCCATTGCAGTGTCGAACGCCAGCGGTTCTTTCATGCGGCGGGCGCCGGGTCATGTGGCCGGTAGTGGGCCAGCTCGGCGGCGTCCATGCCATCGGGGTGGAACCACGCGCCCTTCTTGCCGCCGGTCTTGAACAACAGCCGCACCGACTGCAGGGACAGTGCCGGCTCGACCGGCTTGGTGAGGTCGTACAGCGTGAGCAGGGCCGCGGTCGCACCAGCCAGGGCTTCCATTTCCACCCCGGTCTTGGCCGTCAACGCCGCTTCGCAGTAGACGCGGATCGCCTGACGCTCGGGCACCGCGACGCAGCGCACGTCGACATACTCCAGCGACAGCGGGTGGCATAGCGGCATCAGTTGCGAGGCTTGCTTGGCTCCTTGCAATCCGGCCACCTCGGCCATCGCGAGCGCATCGCCCTTGGGCAGGGTCCGGTTCACCAGCGCGGCATAGCCCACCGCGCCAGCGTGCAGCTCGCCGACGGCGACGGCGCGCCGCGCGGTGGCCTGCTTGGCGCGAACATCGGCCATGTGGAACCCGGACGCAGGTGTGGTCGCGTGCATGTCAGCCGCCGATCGTGGACAGGTTGGGGGTCAGGCCGGTCTCGCCCGCATGCAACCGGTGGCCGATGGCTTTCAGCCCGAGTTGCGATTGCAGCGCGGCGGCGAGCCGGTCGCGGTCGGCATCATCCTGCAGCCATGGGCGCAGCGGGATGCCGACGTTGCCGAACAGGCAGAGCCGCAAGTCGCCGGTGTGGGTCACCCGCAGCCGGTTGCAGCCCGCGCAGAAATCCTTCGAGTAGGGGGCGATGATCCCGATCCGGCCGGCGAAGGCGGGATGCGCGTACTCCCGCGCAGGGCCGGCGTCCCCGGGGCGCGGCTGCAGGCGCCATCCCTCTGCCTGGAGCTGGTCCTCCAGCGTGCTGGCACGCAGGTGGTGCCGTTCGAAGTACGCGGCATTATCGCCGGTGCGCATCAGTTCGATGAAGCGGACGCTGACCGGGTGGTCGCGCAAGTAGTCCCGCCACGCCGGCAACTGGTCGTCGTTCAAGCCCTTCAGCAGCACCGCGTTCAGCTTGATGGCGCCGAAGCCGAGCCCCTGCGCGAGGTCGAGGCCACGCAGGATCTCGGGCAAGCGATTGTGGCCGGTGATCGCGCGGAAGCGCTCGGGGTCCAGCGCATCGACGCTCACGTTGAGGTGGGTCAGGCCCGCCTCGCGCCAGCGTTGGACCCGCTTGTCGAGCTGGGTGCCGTTGGTGGTGAGGGCGATGGTCTCGATGCCACCCACCGCCGCGGCGCTGGCGATGATTTCCGGCAGGTCGCGCCGCAAGCTGGGTTCGCCCCCGGTGATCCGCAACTTGCGCAGGCCCACCTGCGCGAAGCCGCGCAGCAGGCGCGCGATTTCCTCGCGCGACAAAGGCGCCGGGCGCTGCTTCGCGCCCAGGTAACCGTCGGGGAGGCAGTAGCTGCAACGGAAGTTGCACGCCTCGATCACCGAGAGGCGCAGGTACGGGAACGTGCGGCCGAAGCGGTCCGCCAGCAACGCCATCGTGTTTTGCTCCTTTCCAAGCACGGGGGGCGATGCCGTTTCCAGCAGCACCGGGTGGCAGGGGCGCCACGGTCGCCGGGCCATGCCGGAGCGAAGGCCCTGCGACTCGGAGTGCAGCCGGGGCTGCGGGCGCAGTGTAGTGCAGGCGTCGGTCGATGTGGTGGAACGGATACAGCGCTTCCGGCCCGGCCTCCACCGCGCGTCGGGTTCCTACCGCCGAATCGCGCCTTCGGCCCGCTTTTGCCCCGGTTAGTCGCAACCGGGCTTGATCTTCGCCCGCCGTTCGTACTGTACTAGTTCAAATAGTACAGATAGGACGGCACGCATGGCCCGCACCAGTCCGTTGATGATCCAGGTCGCCACCGGCGACCCGCGCCCGATCGGTCGCCAGATCGTGGATGCGGTGCGCATGAAGATCGCCACCGGCGAGCTCGCGCCGGGCGCCCAGCTGCCCAGCGTGCGCGGCCTCGCCCAGCAACTTGCGATCAACCCCAACACGGTCGCCAAGGCCTATGCCGAGCTGACCACCGAAGGCTGGCTGGAAGCGCGGCAGGGCATGGGCCTGTACGTGGCGACCCCGCGCCAGCGGCTCTCCGACCACGAACGCGAGCGCCGCCTCGACGACGCCATCGGCCGCTTCGTCAACGACGTGATCCCGCTCGGGTTCGCGCCCGACGAGGTCGAGTCGCGCGTGGCCCGCGAACTCCAACAACACGCGCCGCGCAAGCGCGCCTGACCCCGAACCCCGACGACGGATCCCCGATGGATACCCACGACTACGTCATCCATACCCGCGCGCTGAGCAAGCGCTACGGTCACAAGCTCGCGCTCGACCACCTCGACCTCGCGATCCCGCGCGGCCGCATCCACGCGATCGTCGGCGCCAACGGCGCCGGCAAGTCGACCCTGTTCCGCATCCTGATGGGCTTCATGGCGCCGACCTCCGGCGAGGCGCGCATCCTCGGCCGCGACAGCCAGTCGCTCACGCCGGCGGACCGCGCGCGCATCGGCTTCGTCAACGAGGAACACACGCTGGCCAGCTGGATGCGGGTCGCGCAGGTCACCGCGATGCAACGCCACCAGTACCCGCGCTGGAACCAGCAGGCCTTCGACAGCGTGATCGGCCACTACCACGTGCTGCCGGAGCAGAAGGTCGGGCAGCTGTCGCGCGGCGAGCGCGCCGGCTTCAACCTCGCGCTGGCGCTGGCGCAGGGGCCGGAGCTGCTGGTGCTGGACGAACCGACGCTGGGCCTCGATGTCGTCGCCAAGCGCGCGTTCCTGGAATCGCTGCTGTACAGCAACGCCGCCGACGACTGCACGGTGGTGTATTGCTCGCACCAGATGGAGGAGATCGAGCGGGTCGCCGACAACCTGGTCATCCTCGAGCGCGGCCAGCTGAAGCACATGTCGGCACCGGAGGACTTCACCGCGCGCGTGAGCCACTGGGTCGCCGACGTGCCGTTCAAGGGCCCCGATCCGCGCAGCGTGCCCGGCCTGCTGGAGGTGCAGCGGCTCGACGGCCTGCACCACTACCTGGTGCTGGACCAGGACGCCGGCTTCGAACGCTTCCTGCGCGAGGCCGGCGCCCGCAACGTGCAATCGATGCCGGTCAGCCTGGACCGCGCGGTCAACGCCTTCCTTGCCAAGCACCACGCCGCGCCGGCCGCCGCCTGACGCGCGACCCGAGGACATTCCCATGATCGATCTGTTCAAGAGCGAACTGCTGCGCTTCCGCCCATGGGCGCTCGCGGCCGCGGTGGTGCACGCCGGCGTGCTGGGCTTCATGACCCGCATCGTCGACCTCGCCCAGCAACCGTTGCTGGTCTACCAGGTCTTCGCGATGACCTACGCGGTGGCCGGCACCCTGCTCGGGCTGTACCAGATGGGCAGCTACCGCAAGCCCAACCAGTGGCTCAGCCTGCTGCACCGGCCGATGCACCGCCTGCGGATCGCCGGCGCACTCGGCGGCGCGGGCGCGGTGGTGCTGTGCGTCGCCGTGGCCTTGCCGATCGCGCTGGTCGCGTTGTACCAGGACGCGATGACCGCGCGCGTGGTCGACATGCGCCACTGGCTGATGCCGGTCTCGGCGTGGCTGATCGCCCTCATCGGGTACGCGGCGGGCGCCTACGCGATGATCGGCAACCGCCGGCATTCGTTCGCGGTGCTGGTGCTGCCCTGCCTGCTGATGTTCGCGCAGGCCTCCGGGGTGGCGATGCTGGCGCTGCAGGCCACCTTGCTGGCGGTGCTGCTGGCGCTGGTCGCCATCGTGTTCCGCCCCGACCCGGCGGCGCCGCCGCGGAACTTCGCCGCAACCGTGGCGACCGCGCTGCCGGTGCAACTCGGCGCGTATTTCCTGGTGTGGATGCTGGGCTACGGCCTCGAGATGGCGTGGACGGCCTCCGGCACCCATCCGCTCAACACGCCGACGCCACCGAAGGGCGGCACCATCGAGGCCGACCGCGCCGAAGGCAAGGACATCCTGCTGCTCGGCATCGAACGCAGCCGCGATCCCGAGGCCGCGCTGTGGCGCGAGCAGATCGCGCTGTCCGACGTGTACACGCATTACCCGCTGCGCAACCTGCCGCACCGGGGCGAGATGACCAACCTGCAGCCGATGGAATTCACCGACGGCGAGCGCCACGTCACCTGGGTGTTCAAGCACGACAGCATGCGCTTCGTCGGTTACGGCGCGCTGGACAAGCGGGCGCGCGGCGACCTCGGCGTCGGCGAGGGCAAGCAGCTCGCCTTCCCGGCGCCGACCATGCCGTTCGCCGCCGATTACCTGTACAACGCGCATGCCGCCTACCAGTACGACGACGGGCAGGGCCGCATCCACGAGCGCATCCGCCTGCCCCGGGGCGAAGTGATGGCCAGCCCGCCGCAACCGGCCGGCGACAACCTGCTGGCGCTCAGCGATCGCGCCGTCTATGTCTATCCCGGCCGCGAGGCGGTGAACGGACTCGACCTGCTGCAGCCGCTGATGCGCGTGCCGATGCCGGGGCAAGTGGGCAACCTCAGCCGCATGGACGCGATCGAATTGCTCGACGGTTACCTGGTGTCGTTCACCTACACCTGGGGCGCGTGGTCGAGCGAGCTGCAGCATCCGTTCCAGCAGGTGGTGCGCGTCGATGGCGACGGCCGCGTGCGTGAGATCGCGCGGCGCGACCTCGCCCTGGACCTGCCGACCGCGTACACATCGCGCATCTGGTGGCTGTCGCCGGTGCTGCGCACGCTGTGCCTGCGCGCGCAGGACTTGTATGCCGCGCCGGATCCGCTGCGCGCGCCGGCCCAGCCATTGCCGCGCAGCATGCTGTGGCTGGCGCTGGCCTGTTGCATCGCGTCCTTGCTGGGTGCGGTCTGGTTGAGCGCACGCCTGCAGCTGTCGCCGCGCCACCGCTGGCTGTGGGTCGCGATGTGCGGCGTGGTGGGCCTGCCGGCATTGCTCGCGCTGTGGCTGATGGTGCCGAAACGGGAAACGCTGCCGGCTTCGCTGCCGTCCCTGAGCACCGCGGCCGCCTGAGCGTACGGGCTTCCGGAGGACATCGAGATGACGAAGTTCCGTGACCTGTGCGGGACGCTGGCCCTGCTCGCGCTGCTGGTCGCGCCGAGGCAGCTCCCGGCGGCCGACGCCCCAACCGAATTGCGCAACGCCATCGCCGCCCAGCGCGCGCTGCCGCGCGCACCGCAACTGCCGCGCAGCGCCTTCCTGGAGGGGCGTGGGCTGGCCGCAGTGCAACTCTCACCGGCCGGCGACTACGTGGCCTACCTGCGCGAGCAGGGCGAATCGCGCAGCCTGTTCCTGCTGCCCACTGGGGGCGGCGCGCCGCGGGTGCTGGTCGCGCGCACCCAGGCCGAACAACTGCTCTGGTCGCGCGACGGGCGCTGGCTGTTCCTGCGCGGGGCGAAGTCGCTGGCCAGCGTGTCGGTGGACGGTCGCGCCGGCGTGCGCGTGCCGATGGGCGGCGCGGAGCAGCGTGGGGTGATGAAGGTCGATCCATCGCAACCGGCCGCGGTGCTGCTGCGCGAACGCAGGGGCATGGGCAAGGGCGAGCGTTGGCCGGCCGTTGGATGGCGTGTGGTGCGCATGGACGTGCACGGCAAGTGGACGCCGCTGCGCGAAGATCCGCGCTGGGTGCACGATGTCGCGCTGGATGCGCGCGGCCGGATCGTCGCGCTGGCGCGTTTCGAAGGCGGCGACGATGCCCTGCATCGCGTGCTGCCGGATGGGTCCCTGCGCGAGGTGCTGCGCCTGCGGCCGATGGAACGGATCCGGCTGCTGGCGGCGCCGGCGGACCGCAGCCTGCTGCTGGAGGGCAATCCCGGCGGCAACTTCCGGCGCGTGCTCCGCCTCACCGCGGACGACAAGCTGCAGACCCTGCACCAGGACCCACGCGGCGAAGCCGACCTCGACGAGGTCGTGCTGGATGCGCGCAGCGGGCAGCTGCTCGCGGCGAGCTACCGCAGCACGGTGCCCGCGACCTGGGGGATCGGCGATGCCCAGCGCATCGTGGCCGACATCGCGCGCCGCCTGCCCGGCCGCGACATCGCCCTGCAGGCGGGAGCGGGCGGCAATGCCCCATGGCTGGTGGCCGAGCGCGCCGCGACCCTGCGCGATCCACGCTGGTGGCTCTACGACCCGCGCACCGGCGGACTGCTGCGGATCCTCGACGATCGCGCGCGGTCCACCGCGCCGCCGGAATCGGCATTCGCGCGCAAGCTCGCGGTGGCGTACACGGCGTCGGACGGCATGCGCGTGCACGGCTTCCTGCTGCTGCCGCCCGGCATCGACCCCGCGCATGCGCCGCTGGTCGCGCAGGTGCATGGCGGGCCGATCAACCATTTCCGCGCCGGCTACGACGGCATCGCCCAGTTCCTCGCCAATCGCGGCTACGTGGTGTTCCAGTCGAACTTCCGCGGATCGACTGGGCATGGCCGCACGTACACGTTCGCGTCCAACGGCGACTACGGCAACGGCCGCGTGCAGCGCGACATCGTCGAAGGCGTGCGCTGGCTGCTCGCGCAGGGGATCGGCGACCCGCAACGCGTCGGCATCGTCGGCCATTCGTTCGGCGGCTATTCGACGCTGCTGGGGCTGACCTTCCAGCCTGAGCTGTTCAAGGTCGGGGTGGCCGGCGCGCCGCCGTCGGACCTGGGTTGGGGCATGCGCTGGCTGGTCGAGGCCGGCGAGCAGGGCGACCTGCCGGATCGTTCGCTCCGGCACACCCTGGCGGCGCTGTCGCTGGACGCCACCGACCCCGCGACCTACGCGCGCCTGCATGCGCAGTCGCCGCAGGCGAACGCGGCGAGGATGCGGCGTCCGTTACTGGTCATGGCCGGCGGCGCCGACCGCACGGTGGCGATCCGCGACGTGACCCACTACACCGCCACCCTGAAGACCTTGCGACGCCCGGTCACGCTGCTGGTGGAGCCGAACGGCGGGCATTCGCCGGTCGACCCGATCCCGCGCGAGGCCTATCTGTTCGCGATGGAAACCATGCTGCAGAAGCACCTCGGCGGCAGCGCGCCGGAGCCGCCCGGCCCGCGCCTGCGCGCCTACCTGCGCGAGAACCTGCGGCTGGCGGGACCCGAGTTCAGCGCCTACGCGACGCCCTAGCGCTACTTCAGTCGCTCCAGCCGGCCCTTGCGCTTGACGATGTGCTTGTAGTCCCACTGGATGTCGCGCGCCTTGCCCAGCCACCGGCGCAGGGCGTCGACATCCACCTGTGCGGCATCGCTGTAACGCGCCTCGGCGGCCTTGAAGCTGCCTTCGTCCTGCAGGCCGGGCTCATCGAACGACTGCCCGCTCCAGAACAGCAGGCGCACGCCGCCCTTGAGCAGGCTGTAGCCCGCGACCGGATTGCCGTCCAGGAACCACACCGGGTGCCGGTGCCAGACCTTGTTCTCCGCTTCAGGCAGGGCCGCGTCGATCTCGCGCGCGAGCAGCTCGCACACGGCGCGTTCGCTGGCGGGGAGGGCGGCGTTGTAGGCCTCGACATCCGGGTGCATGGCTCACTCCGCGGCCAGTTGCAGGGTCAGGCCGAGGCCCAGCATGTCCTCGGGTTCGCCCTCGAGGTCGGCGCGCAGCAACGGGCGGGCCTGCAGCCAGGCGCGGTCGAGCGCCAGCTGCAGCTGTTCGCCGTCGGCGCGCAGGCGCAACAGCGGCATCTCGTCGGTCTCGTGCGAGCGGTGCAGCAGCACCGCCAGCCGCAGCAGGGCGGCACTGCGGCGGGTCGCGGCCAGCAGGCGATCGGGGATCATCTCGAACGCCGACTTCGGCACGCC
>JAFLEC010000090.1 GCA_017302095.1 Lysobacterales bacterium
CCCAGGACGCCGCCGCCCCTGCGACCGAACCCGCGCCCGCGGCAACGGATGCGCCTGCTACCGCCCCGGTTGCGGACGCCCAAGCCACCGCTGCGCCGGCGGAAGCCGCCGCCGTCACCGGCGATGCCACCCGCGGCAAGGGCCTGACCTACACCTGCCGCGGCTGCCATGGGATCGAGGGTTACAAGAACGCGTACCCGAGCTACAAGGTGCCGAAGATCGGCGGCCAGTCCCAGGCCTACCTCAACGCGGCGTTGACGGAGTACCGCAACGGCAACCGCAAGCACCCGACCATGCAGGCGCAGGCGCAGAGCTTTTCCGAGCAGGACATCGCCGACATCGCCGCCTACCTGTCCAGCCTCAAGTGAGCCGCGCCATGACCAAGACCTCCGTGACCCTGCTCGCCCTGGCCGCCACGCTGGCCCTGACCGCCTGCGGCAAGCAGGAAGCCCCGCACGCCGCCGTCGAAGGCGCGGCGGAAGCGCACGCCGCCTCGTCCTCCGCTGGGCTGCCGGCGGGCAATGCCGAGAATGGCCGCAAGCTCGCCAACGAAGGCATCAACGGTGGCGCCAGCTGCGTGTCCTGCCATGGCGCCGACGGCAATGCGCCGATCATCGAGACCTACCCCAAGATCGGTGGCCAGTACGCGGACTACATCGCGCATTCGCTGCAGGCCTATCGCGGCGGCACCCGAGCGGGCGGCAACGCCGACATCATGGCCTCGCAGGCCAAGGCCCTGACTGACCAGCAGATCGCCGACATCGCCGCGTACTTCGGCGGCGTGCAGGGTCAGCTGCGCGACCTGCATAACCTCGACTGAGGCGCCGCAAGTATTCGCCGATCGAAGGGGCCGCAAGGCCCCTTCTTCGCTTCCGGGTGCGGGAAAAAGAAGACCCGGTCTCGCGGGCACGGGGCCTGGAGGGGACCGGGTCTGGTCGCCGGAGCGATTGTCCTGCGCATCGGACGATGCGGGAATTTTTCTCCGACGGGGGCAGCCTACGCCACGCTACGTTATGAAAGAGCTAAGGCCCGCGCATTCAGCCGACCGTTCGTCGCCACACCCTCATGGGCGTGGCCATGGCCACCAGCCACGCCCGCTCAGCGCATAGCGATCCGCCGCACGCTCGAAGCGGTTGCGCACGCCGATCCCACCGAAGGCGAAGTACACCGGCAGGAACAGCGGGCCCAGCACCATGTACTGGAAGACGTGCGCGCGTTCGTGGTCGGCCAGCCGGATCGGCGCATCGTCGCTGAGCCCGGCGTGGCGCGCATAGGTCACGCAACGCGAACCGAGGTCCGCGCCGGTGTTGAGGATCACGTTGCCCAAGGTGAGCGCACCGCCCGGCCCCCACGGCACGCCATCGAACACCAGGGCGAGCTCGCGGCCGCTGGCGCGCACCCGTGCACCGCCGGCCAGCGCCATCGCGCCCGCCAGCAATCCCAGCGCGGTGTTGGGCAGCGTCCACGCCGCGCCCAGCAGCTGCAACGGCCGCAGCAGCCAGGGCGACGGTGCGGCATGCATCGGCATGCTCAGCGCGTGCGCTTGGCCAGCCAGTCGTGGATGGTCTGCGGGACTTCCTGCTGCGCGCGGCCGGACACGTAGATGCCGATGTGCCCGCCCTTGAACGAGAGCTCGGTGTAGTCGTCGCTGCCGACCAGGCCCTTCAGCGCGCGCGAGGCATCCGGCGGGACCAGGTGGTCCTGCTCGGCGTACACGTTGAGCACCGGCATCTCGACCAGGCCCAGGTGGACCTCGCGATCACCGACGCGCGCGCCGCCCTTGACGAAGCCGTTGCCCTGGAAGAACCGCGTGTTGAACTCGCGGAAGGCCTCGCCGGCCTGGTCGGGGGAGTCGAAGATCCACTTCTCCATCCGCAGGAAATCCTGCATCGCCTTGCGGTCGTCAAGGATGTCGACCATGCCGACGTACTTCTGCGCGAACAGCCGCCACGGCTTCAGCATCAGGTAGGTCAGGTTCATCATGTCGGCGGGCACGTTGCCGAGGGTGTCGACCAGCAGGTCGACGTCGATCTCCCGGTTCCAGTTCGACAGCATGTTGTCCGGCGTGTGGAAGTCCACCGGCGTGACCATGGTGATCAGGTTGCGGACCTTGCCCGGGTTGAGCGCGGCGTAGCACAGCGAGAACACGCCGCCCTGGCAGATGCCGAGCAGGTTCACCGCCGGCAGGCCGTGCGCCTGGCGCAAGTGGTCGATGGCGCCGCCGATGAAGCGTTCGATGTAGTCCTCGAGGGTGAGGAAGCGATCCGAACGATCCGGATAGCCCCAGTCGATCACGTACACATCCTCGCCGCGCGCGAGCAGGCCCTTCACCAGCGAACGGTCGGACTGGAGGTCCACCATGTAGGGCCGGTTCACCAGCGCGTAGGCGACCAGGATCGGCACCTTGGCGGTGGGCGGGCGCTCGCCGCGGAAGCGGTACAGCACGACCTTGCCATCGCGCCAGACTTCCTCGCGCGGGGTGGTCCCGACATGGACGTCGCCGAGGTCGCGCAGGGTGCCGAGGCCGGCCTCCAGCTTCTGCCGCAGGCGCGTGGCTTCATCGGCCAGGCCTTCGGGGGTGAGGTTCAGGGGACCGTGCATGTCAGCGCTTCCTGCGGGCGGTGGACGATGCCGGCTTGCGGGCCGCGCGGGTCGCCTTGGCAGCCTGCTTCACCGGTGCCGGCTTCGCGGGCTTCGGTTTCGGTTTCGGTTTCGGCTGGGTTGCCGCCTTGACCGGCCTGGCGGCCTTCGCCGGCTTCGCGGCCTGCCGGGAAACGGGCTTGCGCGTGGCCTTGGCCGCCTTCGATGCAGGCGCGGCCGCGGGTGCGTTCGCCGCAGGGTCGGCTGCGCGCTGCATGCGCCGCAGCTGGCGCTCGAGTTCGGCGATCTTGCGGTGCGCGCTGTCGAGCTCGGTGCGCCCGGGCAATCCCATCAGCGTCGCCGCCTGTTCGGCAATCGCCTGCGCATCCGCGCGCAGGCGCATCTGCGCATTCGCCAGCTCGCCGTACACGCGGCGGAACTCCGGCGACAACGCGAGTTCGGCATAGGCGTCCTCGGCGGCATCGACCCACAGGTCGAACAGGGCGCGCACGCTGCCGATCTGGCGCCCGGGCTCCTCGCGCTCGGCGAGCTTGGACTCGAAGCGGTCGAACGCGTCCTGCGAGGCCTTGCCCATCAGCGCCTGCCAGGCCGACAGCGCGTCCTGCCAACGCAACTGCGACTGCGCCAATGCCTGCGCCCGCTCCTGGTGCTCGCGCGCGAACCCGAACGCCGGCATCCCCAGCAGCGCGCCAGCTTCGCCGCGCAGGCCATGCAGCCACGGCGCCGCGGCTTCGCTCCACTGCTGCAGGTCCTGCAGGCCGGGACCGCGCATGCCGCGCAGCAGGTCGCGGAAGGGATCGCCCTGCAGCCCCAGCGCGTTGCGCCAGGCTTCGGCGACATCGCGCGCGGAGTGGTCGCGCCCGGCGAACTGCGAGGCGACCTGCTGCATCCGCGCGAACCAGTCCTTGCCCTGGCGCGCGACATGGTCGAGTAGCGGGCCGAGGTCGCCGGGACCGCCGGCCTGCAGGCGCCAGCCGTCGAGGGCATCGCCGAAGCCTTGCCTGCCGGCATCCAGCCCGGCCACCGCGCCGGCATCGCGGAGCGCCTCGCCCCACATGCCCCAGTAGCGGCGCGCGAGCGCCTGGAAATCGTCCGTTGCCTGTGCCATGCATCCTCCGCGGTTGCCCGAATGCTAGCAACGCGCCGATGGCGCCGCCATCGCAGGCTCAGGGCTTGGGGATGCGGAGAGTCTTGCTGATCATCAGCGAACCGGACAGCGCGAACACCAACGCCAGCGGATGCAGCTGCCACGGCCCGAGCTGCAGCACGCCGAATGGCAGGGCGCCGCCGATGCGGTCGCTCCAGGCCAGCCATGCCAGCAGGCCGACGATGGCGACGCTGGTCGGGATCGGCGTGCCCTCGAAGTACTTCACCTTGTCGCCGCCGTCGGCCAGGGTCTCGGCGGTGACGTTGTAGCGTGCCAGCCGGCTCACCCCGCAGCCGACGAAGTAGCTCAGCACCACCCAGTCCCAACCGCCCTGCAGCCCGCAGGCGTAGCCCAGCGCGGCCGGAGCCACGCCGAAGCTGATCACGTCGGCCAGCGAATCGAGTTCTCGGCCCAGGGTGCTGGCGACCTTGCGCCAACGCGCGATGCGCCCGTCCAGCGCGTCGAACACGAAGGCCAGCGGGATCAGCGCCATCCCGAGCAACAGGTCGCGGACGCCGCCGTCCTGCAGGAAGCGCATCGCCGCGAAGATCGCGCCGGTGCCGCAGACCGCGTTGGCCAGGGTGAACCAGTCGGCGAGATGGAAATCCCGCAGCATGGAGAAATGGCGTTGCGTCATCGGCGGCTCCCGGTTGCCCCGCGCAGGGTGCCAAAGCCGGCGTGAAGCCGGCAACCAGGTCAGCGCGGGATCGCCAGGTTGTCCGCCGCCAGCGGCTTGCCGGCGCGCGGGACGGTGGCGATGTCCGCATCCGCCGGCAGGGCAGCCTTGCCGTCGAGGTGCGCCTCCACCCGGTCCAGCGCCTCATACACGTAGGGCAGCAGCGGCAGGTAGACGGCGCCGTACTGCGGGAAGCCGAGGAAGGCGTCGAAGTGCTGCGCATGGCGCACCTGCCAGTAGCGCACGTCGCGCCCGGCTGCCCGCGCCATCGCCACGTAGGGCGCGCTGGAGAACGCCTGCGGCACCAGGCCGTCGTCGGTGCCGTGGATCACCACCACCGGCAGTCCCGCACGCGGTGGCGCGGCGCGGGTCGCCTCGATGCCCGCCTTGATGCGCCGGGCGTCGGTGCCGTCGCCGCGCCACAAGTCGCGCAGGCAACGCAGGCCGGTCAACCCGAGGTCGCCCGCCGGTTGCGGATCGACGATGCCGATGCCGGCGCCGGGCGGGATGCCGCTGGCATCGGCCCACCACGCCGCGCGTTCGGCAGCGGTGGCGGCGCGCGGCGCAAGATCCGCGCCGGTCGCGGCATAGCGGTAACCGCAAGGATGGGCGTCGTGCGAGTAGCGCCCGTAAGCCGAGGCATAGCCCACCCCGACCGCGCGCCACAGGTCGAAGGCCACGCTGATCGACCCCGCCCGCAACGCGGCATCGGTCCAGCCGGCGGCGCGCAACTGCGCCAGCGCATCCGCCTGTTGCGCCTTCATGTCGGCACCCGCCAGCACGCCATCGGCGGCCAGCACTGCGCATTTCGCTTCGCTGCCCGGCATCGCGGGGATGCCCAGCGCCGGCAACGCGCAGGGCATCAGCAACGCGGCCTCGGTGGTGTAGTCGTACAGGCTGCGTGCGCCATGGCCGGCCGCCAGCACGTTGGGCTCGCCGGCGACCACCGCATCCAGCCAGGGCTCGCCATCGTCGGCGGCGCGCAGGACCGCACCGCCGCCATTGGAAATGCCGACCGCGATCACCCGCGTGTTGGCGAAGGTGAACGGCGCCTGCTGCGGCAGCTGCGCATCCAGCGTGGCCAGCGCGAATTGCGCGGCCTGCTTCACGTGGCGGCCCCAGTTGGCCTCCGGGTTGTCCTGCGAATGCGCGTGCTTGTAGGCGACGCCGGTGCCGATCGCGGGGGCCGGCGCGAATGCGGGCGCGCCATCGACGCCTGCCACGCTGCCGTCGGCCGCGATGCCCTGCCCCGCGTCGAGGTCGAAGTAATCGGTGCCGGCGCCCTTGTCGGTATAGGCCACCGCACAGCCGCGCGGCAGGCCCCAGGCACCGGCCACCGCGATCGCGCCGTAGATGCCGCGCGACCCCGACGATGCGGCGACCACCACGCAGCGCTTGGTGGCATCGAAGCCATCCGGCACCTGCACCAGCACCCGATGCGGCTGGCGCGCGCCGGGCACGCTGGCGAACGCGCTGAATTCGCGGCCGGGGACGTTGGCGGTGCTGCCGTAGACCTCGCCATAGCCGCCGCCGGGCGCAAGGTCCGCGATGCCGCGCCAGTTGCTCCACAGCGCGCGTCGGCGCAACTCGGCCGGGGTCGGATGCATGGGGTCGGCGAACGGCGGGGGCGCCATCGCGCGCAGGCCGGCCAGCCCCAGCCCGGCGGTCAACAGGTCGTCGTCGCCGCGGTGGTCGGTGGCCCGTTGCTGGCTGAACATGCGGGAGGCTTCCTGAGTGGCGGGCATGCCGGCGCAGCCGGCCAGGGCGGCGACGGCCGCGACGAAGACGCAGTGGCGGAGGATGTGCATCCGCCGACCTTAGCCATTGGCGCGCGGCGGCGCATCGTACCTTCGTACCACCTCCGGGACGCCCCACGGCGTGCCCGGGCTGTTAGCGTATGCGGCTGACGCATTGCAACATGGAGCCACCGATGGCCGACACCTTCCTTTCCGGACGCACCGCGCTGGTCACCGGCAGTACCTCGGGCATCGGCCTGGCCATCGCCCGCGCACTCGCGGCGGCCGGGGCGAAGGTGGCGATCAATGGGCTCGGCACGCCCGACCAGGTCGCCAACGCGATCGCCGAGGTCGATGCGGCCGGCAGCGGCGGAACGCGACACTTCGGCGCCGACTTGCGCGACCCCGACGCGATCGCGGCGATGATGGACGAACTCGCCGCATGGTCGGGCGGCGGCATCGATATCCTGGTCAACAACGCCGGCATCCAGCACGCGGTCCCGCTGCACGAGATGCCGGTGCAGAAGTGGAACGACATCCTCGCGATCAACCTGTCCTCGGCCTTCCACACCATGCGCGCGGCGATGCCGGCGATGGCGGCGCGCGGCTATGGCCGGGTGGTCAACATCGCCTCGGTACATGGCCTGGTGGCCTCGAAGGACAAGGCACCCTACGTGGCGAGCAAGTTCGGCATCGTCGGCCTGAGCAAGGTCGCCGCGCTCGAATACGCAGCGCAGGGCTCGCGCGACTCCGGCGGGATCACCGTCAACTGCATCTGCCCGGGCTGGGTGGAAACCCCGCTGATCGAGCCGCAGGTCGAGGCGCGCATGGCCGGCGGCAGCCGCGACGACGGCGTGCGCGCCCTGCTCGCCGAGAAGCAACCGAGCCTGCGCATGACCCTGCCGGACGAGATCGCCGCCCTGGCCGTGTTCCTGTGCCGCCGCGAGGCGCACAACATCACCGGCACCGCGATGCCGGTCGACGGCGGCTGGACCGCACAGTAAGCCGATGCGGATCGAAGCCGCCGACCTCGACAGCCCCGCATTCGCGGCATTGCTCGCCGAGCACCGGTCGGCGATGCAGGCGACAGCACCGGCGGAGAGCCAGCATGCGCTCAACCTCGATGGACTGCGGCAGCCGCATGTACGCGTCTGGGTGCTGCGCGAGGGCGAGCGCCTGCTGGGCTGCGGCGCCCTGCAACACCTCGACGACACGCACGTGGAGATCAAGGCGATGCGCACCGCGCGCGACCAGCAGCGACGCGGGGTCGGCAAGGCAATGCTGGCCCACCTGCTGTCGGAGGCACGCGCGCGCGGCTATGCGCGGGCGAGCCTTGAGACCGGGTCGATGGACTATTTCGCGCCGGCGCGGGGCCTGTATGCCGCGGCCGGCTTCCTGCCCTGCGGGCCGTTCGCCGACTACGTCGACGATCCGCACAGCACGTACATGACCCTCGCCCTGTAGCGCACGCCATGCCTTCCCTGCTGATCGCCGACGACCACCCGCTGTTCCGCGCCGCCTTGCGGCAGGCGGCGCGCGACGCACTCGGCGAAGTGGATCTCTGCGAAGCAGGCAGCCTCGACGCCGTCCTCGCGCAACTCGACGCGCACCCGGCGATCGACCTGGTGCTGCTGGACCTGCACATGCCGGGCAACCATGGACTGGCCGGGCTGGCCGCGGTGCGCGCGCAGCATCCCGGCGTGGCGGTGGTGGTGGTGTCCGCGAACGACGACCCGCGCGTGGTCCGGCGCGCGCTCGACCATGGCGCCGCCGGCTACCTGCCGAAGAGCGCCGGCCTGGACGACCTGCGCGACGCCATCCGCAGCGTGCTGGCCTGCGAGACCTGGCTGCCGCCGGCCCTGCGCGCCAGCGTGGCGCGCGCGCAGAGCTCGCCG
>JAFLEC010000091.1 GCA_017302095.1 Lysobacterales bacterium
CCCGCCGACGGCGACGAGACGTTCTATCGCGCATGGGCGCTGGACGGCATCTCCAAGAGCCAGGCCGCGCTCGGGAACGATGGCGATGCCGCGCGCGCGCTCGACGAGGCGATCGATACCTTTGATCGCGCCCGCGCCCAGTTCCGCAGCGACGAATTCAAGATGGGCCTGTTCTCCGACCTGCAGGCGGTGTTCGAGCGGGCCATCGTGCTGCACGACAAGCTCGGGCAGCCGGCCCGCGCCTTCGACATCAGCGAGCGCAGCCGCGCGCGCGCATTGCTCGATGCAGTGGCGGGGCGCGCCGAACTCAAGGGCGATACTGGGGCGGCGATGGACGCGGCGCAGCTGCAGGCCATGCTGGCCCCGGACGAGGTGGTGGTGGCCTACCACACGCTGCCCGACCGCCTGGTCGCCTGGGTGCTGTCGCGCGACGGCGTGCGCGAAGCGAAGTTCCCGCTGGCGCTGCCGCGGGCCGACCTCGGCAGGTTGGTCGATGCCTATCGCGATGCGCTGATCAAGCTCAATCCCAAGGCCGCGGGCATCGGCGACCAGATCGGGCAGCTGCTGTTGGCGCCGCTCGGCATCGCGTCCGGCAAGCGTCTCGTGATCGTGCCGCATGGTCCGTTGCACTACCTGCCGTTCCAGGCCTTGCGCCTGGACGGGCAGTACCTGATCGAACGCAATCCGATTTCCATCGCGCCCTCGATCAGCATCGCCGCGCGCCTCGCGCAACGCACGCCGACCGCGCCCGCGGACCTGCTGGCCTTCGGCAATCCGACCATTTCGCCCGACGTGGCCGACCCCTTGCCCGGCGCCGAACGCGAGGTCCAGGCGCTGGCCACGCAATTCCCCGGCGCCAAGCTCTATTTCAACGCCGAGGCGAACAAGACCAACTTCGCCACCGCGGCGCCGAAGGCGCGGCTGGTGCACGTGGCTGCGCATGCGATGGCCGACACCCTCGACCCGCTGCATTCGAAGGTGCTGCTGGCCGACGAGGACGGCAAGCCGAACTACCTCGAGGCGAAGGACGTGATCGGCATGGACCTCGGCAACGTCGCCATGCTGGCGCTCTCCGCCTGCGAGTCCGGCCTCGGGCGGGTGGACAACGGCGACGAGGTGCTGGGTTTCACCCGGTCCTTCCTGTCGGCCGGTACCTCGACGCTGCTGGCTTCGCTGTGGCCGGTGTCGGACGCCGCCACCGAGAAGCTGATGACCACGCTCTACGCCGACCTGGCCAAGGGCGTGGTCGTGCAGGACGCGATGCGCGACGCGCAGCGCGCGGTGATGGCCGATCCGCAGACCGCGCACCCGTTCTATTGGGCGCCGTTCAACCTGATCGGCAACTGGCGACTGACGGTGGGCGGCCAATGAACCAGGGGATCCGATCGATGAACGTCCATTCGCGCCGTCGTTCGCTGCGCCCGCAGCATCTCGCCGCTGCCTTGTGGCTCGGGCTCATGCCGCTCGCGCAAGCCGCGGAACCCGCCAGCCAGGATGCGGTCCCGGCGTCGGCGGCCGGTCCGCAGCAGGCGCAGGCCCTGCCGGAACCGCAGATCGCCACGCAACCGAGCTTCGTCCTGCAGGGCGTGGAATTCGTAGGTGCCAGCGGCATCCCGGAATCCGAGTTGCAGGGCGTGGTGGCCGACCGCATCGGCACCAGCGTCAGTTTCGCCGACCTCGAGCAACTTGCCGCCAAGGTCGCCGCGCATTACCACCAGCGCGGATTTTCCCTCGTCCAGGCTTACGTGCCGGTGCAGGAGGTGGTGGACGGGCGCGTGCGGATCATGGTCAGCGAGAGCGTCCTCGGCAATGTCGGGATCGAACTGGCGGAGGGCACGCCGCTGCAACGCGAACGCGTCGCGCGCACGCTGGCGGTGCTCGAGGCGGGCAAGCCGCTGAATGGGCCGCGCTACGAGCGCGCGATGCTGCTGCTGTCCGACCTGCCGGGGGTGAAGCCGCAATCCGCGATTTCCGCCGGCGCCACCGCGGGGACCACCGACCTTGTGGTCAAGGTGGGGCCGCGCGACCGCCTGCAGTTCGGCCTGGAGCTGGACAACCATGGCACCCGGGATTCCGGCCGCCTGCGCGCCACCGGGAGCATGCGCTGGGCCAGTCCGTTCGAGCGCGGCGACAACCTGGACCTGCGCTTGATGCTGGCGCAGGGCATGCATACCGCATTCGGCCGCATTTCCTACGAGACTCCGGTCGGGTATGCCGGGCTGCGGGTCGGGGGCGGCCTGGCAAGGGTGCAATACGAGCTTGGCGGGCCGTTCGCGCCGCTCGAGCCGACCGGCGTGGGCGATGTCGCAGACCTGTCCTTCAGCTATCCGATCGTGCGCCAGCGCACGATGAACCTGTTCGTGCGGGGCATGGTCGACCACAAGGACCTGACCGATCGCTTCGAGGCGGTGGGCTTCGAGACCCGCAAGCGGATCCGCGGCGGCGGCATCGGCGTGTCGATGGAACGCCGGGACGGCGTCCTCGGCGGTGGCTACACGAGCGCCAACGCCATGCTCTACCACGGCAACCTCGACATCCGCGACGCCACCAGCGAGGCCTTCGACCGGCCACCGTTCGGGTATGGCACCGAGGGCAGCTTCGGCAAGTTCACCTTGCAACTCGCCCGCCTGCAGGCGGTCACGCCGAAGGTCAGCGTGTACCTGGGCGGCGGCCTGCAACGCGCCAGCAAGAACCTCGATGCCTACGAAAAGCTGTCCCTCGGTGGGCCGAAGGCGGTGCGCGCGTACGCGGTGGGCGAAGTCCTGGTGGACGACGGCTGGATGGCAACCGTCGAACTGCGCTTCGCACCCACCCGGGAGGCGACGGTGTTTGCGTTCTTCGATGCCGCGCGCGGCGACTTCTTCCACGACCCGCGTCCGTTCGACCTGGTGACTTCGCGCAGCCTGCGCGGTTACGGCCTCGGCGCGAACTGGAGCCGGCCGGGGAACATCAGCGTCAACCTCACCGTGGCCTGGCGCGATACCGGCCCGGGCCTTACCGATGGCGGCGACCGCAACCCACGTCTGTTCTGGTCAATCCAGAAGGCCTTCTGAAGGAGCACCCGCATGCGCACCAAGCACAGCATTCCGCAGGCTCGCCCGATGCGCCGGCGCCGGCTGGCGCTTGCCTTGTTGGCGGCGATCGCCGCGCCGACGGCCATGGCGCAGAGCCTGCCCTACGGCGGCAACGTGGTGTCCGGTGGCGCCACGATCGGGTATTCCGGGAACACGGCGACGGTCAACCAGTCCACCCAGGGCGCGATCATCAACTGGAACAATTTCAACGTCGGCGCGGGGTATGGCGTCACCTTCAACCAACCCAATGCAAGCGCGGTGATCCTCAACCGGGTGGTCGGCAGCGGTTACGGGATCAGCCAGACGACCATCGATGGCGCGCTCACCGCGAATGGCCATGTCTTCATCGTCAATACCGCGGGCATCACCTTCGGTAGCAGTGCACAGGTGAACGTGGGCGGCCTGGTGGCGTCGACGCTCGCGATCAGCGATGCCGACTTCCTCGACGGCCTTGCGACCGGCCGCTACCGCTTCGATGGCGCCACCGGCGCGTCCCAGGTGCGCAATGACGCCGACCTGCAGGCGGGGGCCGGAGGCGTCGCCCTGGTAGGCCCCGTCGTGGTCAACAGCGGCGCGATCGTCGCCGACGGCGGCAGCATCGGGGTGGGCGCGGGCACGTCGGTCACCCTCGATTTCGTCGGCGATGGGCTCACCCAGGTCACCATCGACCTCCCGCCGACGGTCGATTCCGGGATCGTGCAGGACCGCTTCGGGTCGATGACCGCGGACGGCGGACGGATCCTCCTGCGGACCGCGACGACCGCCGGTGGCACCGGTGGCGCGATCTACGCCTCGGGCCTGTTGCGGGCGCAGACGCTGAACAACGTTGCTGGCCGGATCGAGCTGACGTCGGCTGGCGGAGCCGTGATGCTGGGCGCGCCCGGCGTGTTCTCGGACGCGAATTCCCCGTACACCGCGGGCACCATCGACGTCACCGGCGCGGGCGGCCAGTCGGGTGGCACCGTGTTGCTGCAGGGCGCGACGGTGACGCTGGTGAACGAGGACGATGATCCGGTCGATCCCGTGGACCCGGCCTCGCAGGGCAGCCTGATCGATGCCTCCGGTGGCGGTGGCGGTGGCCAGGTCGAGATCCTCGCCGACGGCGCCGCGCTGCTGCTGGCGAATGCGCAGGTGCGGGCGGACGCATTGGTGTCCGGCGATGGCGGCAGTGTCCGCGTCAGCGCCGGTGCCACCGCGCTGGCGGGCGGCTCGCTGCTCAGCGCAAACGCCAACTCAGGTGCAGGCGGCAGCGTGGATGTCGGTGGCGACGCGGGCTTGCTGGCGTACGGCGCGCTTTCCGCTCGCGGTGGCACGGCGGGTGGCGACATCACCACCTACAGCGGCGGCGATTTCGACCTGCGCGGCTTGCAGGTGGACGCCGGTGGCGGTACGCCGGGCAGTTGGACCCTGTGGGCGCCCAACATCCGGGTGGTGGACGGCGCGGCCCTCGGCTCGCTGTCGACCGCGGCGGCGGGCTACGACGTGCAGGACGCGGAGATCAACACCGCATTCGCGAACGGCACCAGCGTCACCCTGCGCGCGGGGACTTCGCCGAGCGATGCGGGCGACATCGGCTTCGATGCCGGCGTCGCCATCGCGTCGACCGCGGGTGCGCTGGCG
The DNA here is from genome assembly GCA_017302095.1 of Lysobacterales bacterium. Lineage (GTDB taxonomy): Bacteria > Pseudomonadota > Gammaproteobacteria > Xanthomonadales > Xanthomonadaceae > Thermomonas. The sequence continues at coordinate 4,695 of JAFLEC010000091.1, forward strand.
TTCCGCGCCGATGCCGAAGGCGGCATCTACGGCGACGACTTCAGCATCATCGCGTCCGGTGGCTCGCTTTCGATGGATTTCAATGCCGATGCTTCGGGCGCGAATACAGGCTTCGCCGGCATCGCCTTCTCGGGTGCCACGCTCGACAGCAATGGCGGCGCCATCCTGATGTACGGGCAGTCGGATCCGCTGTCCGGCCTTGCCAGCAACTACAACAGCGGCATTTCCTTGTTCGGCAGCAGCATCCGCACGGGCGGCGGCGAGCTGGTGCTACGCGGCGCGAGCACGGCGGCGGATGCCGGTAGCGACGACGCCGGGGTGGTGCTCGATGGGACGACCATCGATACCGGCGGTGGCGCGGTGGTCTTGCATGGACGCGGCACGGACTTCACCGGCGGCGTGGTCCTGCGCGGCAGCAGCATCGCCAGCGGTGGCGGGCGGGTCGACGTGGTCGGCAGTAGCGGTGGCGATGGCGCGGGCGTGGAGCTCGATGGCGGTTCCAGCATCGACGCCGGCAGCGGCCTGGTGGTCCTGCGTGCCGGCAACGGTGGCGCCAGCGATGCCATCCGCCTCGGCGGCAGCGTGTCCAGCGGCACCGCGGTGAACCTCAGGCCGGGCGGCGTGGACGCCGACGGCGCGGCGGTGGATTTCACCAATGATGCGATCCTGCTAGGCAGTGCGGGCAACGGCTTCGCGCTCGACGGCGGCGAATTGGCCAGGATCTCCACGCCCCAGCTGGTCGTGGGCAGCAGCCTGCATGCAGGCGCGATCGAGGTGCTCGGCGCGATCGCGCGCGCGGGCGACCTGACCTTGCAGAACGAGGGCGGCAGCGGCGGCATCCAGCTGCAGGCGGCGCTCGATGTCGGGGGTGGCACGCTCGCCTTGTCCACCGGCGGATCGATCACCCAGTCGGCGTCCGGCGCGATCACCGCGCACAGCCTCCTGGCCCGCGCGGATGGCGACGTCCTGCTGGCTGCCGCGCAGAACAACGTCGCCGCCACCACGCTCGCCGGCAACGCGGGCGGCGATTTCGAGTACCAGGACATCGATGCGCTCGCGATCGGCAATGTCTCGGCGACCGGCTTCGATGCCGGCAGCGGAACGCTGGCCGCGATCGGCGCCGGCGGCATCCAGGCGGGGGGCGACGTGTTCGTGCGCAACCTGCAGGGCGACCTGGCGCTCGGTGCGGACGTGTCCGGCACCAACATCGACCTGGTGACCGCCAATACCTTGCAGAACACGGCGGGGGCCAGCCTGCTCGCCACCGGGGACTGGCGCGTGTGGGCAAGCACGTGGGTGGGCGAGGACCGCGGCGGTCTCGCGGGAAATGGCGCGCTGCCGAACCTCTACGGTTGCCAGTTCCAGGGGGCCTGCGCGGTGAGCGTGCCCGGCGCGAGCGACCATTTCATCTACGTGCAACAGCCGGTCGCGGTCATCACTTTCGATGACGCAACCCGCGAGTACGGCCTGCCGAACCCGCTCTTCACGTTCAGCGTGAGCGGCGCGATCCTGGGCGACACCGCAGCCAACGTCGCCAGCGGTAGTGCCGCCACCACCGCGACGATCGGCAGTGACGTCGGGGCCTACGCGATCACGGGGAGCTTCACGTCGGCCGCGGGCTACCAGCTGCAGTTCGTGCCCGGGACCCTGCGCATCACGCCTGCCACCCTGGTGTTCACCGCGGATCCCTTCGTGCGCTACCTCGGCACGCCGAATCCGCTGTTCACCGGCACCGTCACCGGCTTCCGCAACGGCGACACGGTGGAGAGCGTCTTCGGCGCGACGCCGGTCTGGTCGAGCCCGGCCGGCATCCTGTCGCCGATCGGCTACTACCCGGTGAACGGCGGCACCAGCGCGAAGAACTATGTCTTCGTGCAGGCAGCGGGCAACGCGACCGCGCTGCAGGTGATCCCGTTGCCGCAGCTGTCGTCCACGCCCACCGATCTCGTCAGCGATCCCGTCAACACCTACCTGTACGACCGCAACATCGCGGGCGCGCCGGTATGCGCCGTGAACGCCACCCTTGACGACCAGGCCCTGGCCGCGAGCGGCGACGCCCTGTCGAACGAATGGTCGAAAGTGCGCTCGCGCCCCAACCTGGTCAATTGCTTCGACGCGGAGCGCCGCAACGGCTGCAGCGACTTTTGAACCGGCCGCCGCCCGGCATCGCCGGGGTCAGGCGGCGTCGCGCGCGGTATTGCTGCCGTTGCGCGTCGCCAGCAACGCCCGCAGTTTCGCCGGCGCGGCGGGCAGCAACATGGCATGCGCCTGCAGGCGGCTGGCGGCGTCCAGGAGGACGCGATCGGCACGCGTGCACAAAACGATCCGGGTCGCCAGCGGCCGACGATCGGCGGCCCGCGCCACCGCGCTCCAGGCCGGGTCGTCGGCGCCCTCCACCGTGCAGATCAAGGCGTCGTGCCCGCTGCTGGTGCCGTCGAGCGCAGCCAGTGCGCGCGCGGCATCCTCCACCGGTTCGATCGCATAGCCCCAGGACGCCAGCATCGCCGCCATCGCGGTCCGCCTCGACGGATCACGGTCCAGCAGCAGGGCACCGGGTGCGCGGCGCGCCGCCGAGGCACGCGGCAGGTCGAGCCAGAAGCAGCTGCCCGCGTGCAACCGCGAACGCAGCTCCACCCGCGTGCCGAGCAGGGCGGCCAGCCGCGAGACGACGGCAAGCCCCAGGCCGAAGCCGTTGCGCGCATCCCGCTCCGGATTGCCGACCTGGAAGAATTCGTCGAACAGGCGTGGTTGGTGCACCGGCGCGATGCCGATCCCGTTGTCGCGGACCTGGATGCGGACCTGGTCGCCCCGCCTCCGCGCTGCGACGAGCACGCGGGCGCCGCGTGGGGTGGCCTTGATCGCGTTGTCGACCAGTCGCCCGAGCAGGCTGGCGAGCATGCCCGGATCGCAAAAGACGGCGAGTCCGCCCGGGCGCCAATGGAGGTCGACGCCAGCCGCCTCCGCGGACGCGGCGTGCTGTGCGGCGAGCTCGCCGAACAGGCCGGCGAGGCCGCAGGGAGCTGCATGCGCCTGCAGCGCGCCGGCATCGAATTGCGACAGCAGGAGCAGGCCATCCAGGACCTCCGTGATGGTGCGCATGCCCGCCTGCAGCTGCGCCAGTTCGCGTTCCGCTCCCGCGGGTGCCTCGCGCTGCAGCTTCTCCAGCGCGAGGTCCATGGCCTGCAGGGGCTGCCGCAGGTCGTGCCCGGTCGCCGCCAGCAGGCGGTCCTTGGCTCGCACCGCGCCATCGGATTGCTGCATCAACCGGACCATCTCGGATGCCATCTGCCGGCGTTGTTGCGACGCTTCCTCCAACGCTGCCTGCAGCGCATCGACCCGGCAGGCGGCCGCGGCCAGCAACGGGGCGAGCGCGTCGCCGCCGCCGGCCTGGATC
>JAFLEC010000092.1 GCA_017302095.1 Lysobacterales bacterium
CCACGCGCCACCGCGACCAGCTGCGCGCGGTTCAGCGACTGTCCGTCCAGCAGGATGTCGGTGCTCATGCCAGGGCGCCCTCGCGGAGCGTGCGGGCGCGTGCCAGCGCCTCGGGCAGGTCGGCATCGGCGACCTCGAACTGGTCGCCGCGCTGCAGGTCCTTCACCGCGACCATGCCGCGCGCCGCCTCGTCCTCGCCGCGGATGGCGACGAAGCGGATCCCGGCCTTGTCGGCGTACTGCAGTTGCTTGCCCAGCTTGCGCGGCTCCAGCTGCGTTTCCACGTTCAGGCCCGCGCCGCGCAGGCGCTGCGACAGCGCCAGCGCCTGCTCCAGGCCGCCGTCGTCGAGCAGGGCGACCAGCACATCGACCGAACTCGCGGCGGTACCGACCAGGCCGGCCTCGCGCAGCTGGTAGAACAGGCGGGTCAGGCCGATCGAGATGCCGACGCCCGGCAGCTTGGACTTGGTGTAGTGGCTGGCGAGGTTTTCGTAGCGGCCGCCGGAGCAGATCGAGCCGATCTGCGGATAGGCATCGAGGGTGGTCTCGTAGACCACGCCGGTGTAGTAGTCGAGGCCGCGCGCGATCGACAGGTTCAATGCGTAGCGGGCCTCGTCGACGCCGAGCGCGCGCAGCTGCTGCAGGATCGCGCGCAGTTCGGCGCGGCCTTCCTCGAACAGGGCGGTGCCCGTGCCCAGCGCATCGAGCTTCGCCAGCGCGTCCTCGTGCCCCTGCGAACGCACCTTCGAGAAGGCCATCAGGCGGTCGACGACCGCGTCAGCGAGCCCGAAGCCCTCGCCGGCCAGGGTCGCGCGCACCGCGTCCTCGCCGCGCTTGTCGAGCTTGTCGAGCTCGCGCAGCACCGCGAACTGCGCCTCGCCCTCGATGCCCTGCCCTTCGAAGTAGCCGCGCAGCAACTTGCGGTGGTTGAGCTGGATGGTGAAGTCGCCGATCGCCAAACGCCCGAACACCGCGGCGATCACCGCCGGCACCTCGGCGTCGAAGCGCGGCGACAGCGCGTCCTTGCCGATCACGTCGATGTCGCACTGGTAGAACTCGCGGAAGCGCCCGCGCTGCGCGCGCTCGCCGCGGTAGACGCGCTGCATCTGGTAGCGGCGGAACGGGAACGCCAGTTCGTGCTCGTGCTCGGCCACGTAGCGGGCCAGCGGCACGGTCAGGTCGAAGCGCAGGGCGAGCTCGGGCAGGCCCTCGTCGCGCCCGCCCTCACTGGATTTGCCCAGTGCACCGGTCGATTGCACGAAATAGACCTGGCGCTCGGTCTCGCCCCCGGACTTGGTCAGCAGGATCTCGGACAGCTCCATCACCGGCGTCTCCACCGGCAGGAAGCCGAACTGCTCGAAGGTGCCGCGGATGGCGTCCAGCATGCGCTGGAAGGCGATCTGGTCGCGGGGCAGCAGCTCCATGACCCCGGGCGGGGTGCGAGGCTTGATCAAGGCGGGGACTCCGGCGCGTGGAGCCGCCAGTTTAACCGCCGGCGCGTGCTGGGCGCCCTCCCCCACTTGCCCGGAACGCCGCCGCCCCCTAGAATGCGCGGCTCTGCCGTCGGGGTGTAGCTCAGCCTGGTAGAGCGCTACGTTCGGGACGTAGAAGTCGCAGGTTCAAATCCTGTCTCCCCGACCAATCGATCCGCGAAAAACCGCCCCCGTGGCGGTTTTTTCGTTATTGCCGGCATGTGTCCTGTCCGCGCCGGGCGTCGCGTTTCCCGGGTACGAACCATGCCCGGGTGGTACGTGCAGGATCCAGTCGCTCCCATCGAAGGCGGTCGGCCCGCCACCCTCGGCATGGCCGTGTTGCGCCCGCTCGCGTTGCGCCTCGTGCTGCCGATGGGGTTGGTGGTGCTCGCGCTGTTCGGCCTGCTCGCCTACGAGGCCTGCCTCGACGATCCAGCGGGTAGCCCGGAACGCAGCGCGGCGCTGTGGCGCATCGCCGGCTTCCTGTTCGCCGGCCTGCTGCTGGTGGCGGCATCGGGCTTGCTGGTCGCGCATCGCGCAGCGCGCCCGATCTTGCAACTGACCGAGGCCATCGAGCGGCTCGGTCGCGGCGAGCAGGTTCGCCTCGATGTCGACGAAGGACCGCTGCTGGGCCGCCTGCAGCGGGGTGTGAACGACGCCTCGCAAGCCCTGTCGCGCAGCCGCAACCGGATGGAAAGCGCGCTCGGCAGGACGATGGTGGAACTGGCGGACAAGAACGCGAGGCTCGAGGCCGCCAGCCAGTCGCGGGCGCGGTTCCTCGCCGCGGCGAGCCACGACCTGCGCCAGCCGCTGTACGCGCTCACCCTGTTCTCGTCGGCCCTGCGCGCCAGCGAATCCGATCCCGCGAAGCTGGCACAGGTGATGCGCATCGAGGAATGCGTGGCGTCGCTCGACCACCTGTTCTCGGAGCTGCTGGACCTGTCCCGGCTGGAGACCGGTGCGGTCCATCCGGCGATCGCCGACGTCCGCCTCGACGACGTGTTCGACGAGGTCAGCCGCAATTTCCGCATGCTCGCCGAGTCTCGCGGGTTGCGCCTGGTGGTCCGCAAGACCGACGCTTGGGTACGCACCGACCGCACCATGCTCACCCGGATGCTCAACAACCTGGTCAGCAACGCACTGCGCTACACCGATGACGGGGGCGTGCTCCTGGGCGTCCGCCACCAAGCCTCGGCGGAGGTCCGCATCGATGTCTGGGACAGCGGCCGCGGCATCGCGCCCGAGCACCAGCCGAAGGTGTTCGAGGAGTTCTACCAGGTGAGCTCGCCGACCCCGGGCGATGGCGAGCGCCAACGTGGCCTCGGCTTGGGGCTGGCCACCGTGCGCAAGCTCGGCGGCTTGCTGGGGTGCCGGGTCGCCCTCGGATCCCGCCCCGGGCGCGGTACCTGCATTTCGTTGACGCTTCCGGCCGCGACGCCGGACGCCGATGCCCGGCATGCCCAGGACGCCGACCTGCCGCTCGATGTCAGCGGCCTGCGCGTGCTGGTGGTCGACGACGAGCCCAGCATCCTCGAAGGCCTGCGCGCCCTGCTGGCCGAATGGGGATGCGACATCCGCGCGGCGGCCGACGAAGCAGGCGCACTCTCGGCCATCGCGGGCTGGATCGAACCGCCCGACCTGGTGATCAGCGACCTGCGCCTGCGCGAAGGCCGCAGCGGCGTCGACGTGCTGCGCGCGGTGGCGCGGCACCACGGCCAGGATCCCGCAGCCCCCGGGTTCGCGCGCCTGCTGGTCACCGGCGAAACCCGCAGCGACCGCATCGGCGAGATCGCCGCGCACCGGATCCCCGTACTGTTCAAGCCGGTGTCGCCGCAGAAGCTGCGCGAGGCGATGCTGGCCGCCGTATTCGCCAACCGCGCCGCGCCGCATTGACGCCCATCGCATGACCACCGCCTTCAGCTACGACGTCCTGGAATATCCCTCGCACGTGCACCCGCAGGCGCACCCCTCGCGCCTGGCCGCAATCGGCCGGCTGCACGGGCTGGATGCCGCGTCGCCGGCAGCCTGCCGCCTGCTGGAAGTCGGCTGCGGCGACGGCCTGCAGTTGCTCGCCCTGGCGATGGCCTATCCGCGCAGCCGCTTTGTCGGCATCGACCTGTCGCGGGAGGCGATCGCACGCGGCGACGCCATGCGGCAAACCCTGGGCCTGGGCAACTTGCAGCTGGTGGTGGCAGACCTGGCCGATTGGGACCCGGGTCCGGCGGCCTTCGATTACATCGTCGCCCACGGGTTCTACTCGTGGGTCCCGGGCTACGTGCGCGAGCGCTTGCTCGCGCTGTGCCGGGAGGCGCTGTCGCCGCCGGGCATCGCCTACGTGAGCTACAACGCCCTGCCCGGCTGCCACCTGCGGCGGTTGATGTGGGACATGCTGCGCCACCACACCCGCGGCATCGAGGATCCGCGGGCGCGCATCGCGGCGGCGTGCGCCTTGCTGGAATGCCTGGAATCCGATGTCGCCGGCTCGAGGATCTACGGCGAGATCATCCGCAGCGAAGCACGCGACCTGCTGCGCCGGACCGACATGTCGGTGCTGTTCCACGACGACCTGGCCGACACCAACCAGCCGTTCTCGATCACCGACTTCGCCGCGCACGCAGCGGCAAGCGGGCTGCGTTACCTCGCCGAGGCCGACTACCACGAGATGAGCGACGCCGGCCTGCAGCCCGCGGCCCGCGAACGGCTCGCGGCGAGGGCGAACGGCGATCGCCTGCAGCGCGAGCAATACCTGGACTACCTGAAGGGGCGTCGGTTCCGGCAGACCCTGCTCTGCCATGCCGAGGCGCCGCTGCGCGAGGTCGGGGACAGCGCGGCGGTACGCGGCCTGCGCGCGGTGGGCCACCTGCGCATGGATGCGCCCGATGGCGGCACGCTGGACCTCGCCAACGGCGTGGCCGCCTGCTTCACCAGTGGCGATGGCGCTGCGCTGACCACCGACCACCCGGTGATCAAGGCCGCGCTGGCGATGATCGGCAACGCATTCCCCGGGGCGCCCGGCTTCGACGACACGTTGGCCGCCGCCCGCGCGGCAAGCCGGAGCCCGAACTCGCCCGAAGCGGACGCGGACGCGCTGGCCCACGCCTGGTTGTCCGCCTTCGAGCTGGGCCTGCTGACCCTCCATTCCGACCCACCGGCCTTCGCGACCGAAGCCGGCGCGACCCCGAAAGCCAGTGCACTCGCAAGGCTGCAGGTGGCGTCCGGCTCCGACCTGGTCACCAGCCTGCGGCCTTCGATGGTGCGCCTGGACAGTGCGCTGGCGATCGAATTGATCCGGCTGCTGGACGGAAGCCGGGATCGCGCCGACTTGCGACGCGACCTCGCCGCACGCATGGTCGAACGCGCGGCATCCGCACCGGATCCCGGCGCAGGCGCGCATGATGCCGCCTGGTGGGAAGCGCAGCTCGACGGGATGCTGGAGGACGGATTGCGCCAGACCGCGAGGATGGCGCTGCTGGTGGGTTGAGCAGGCCGCGGTTCAACGGACCACGTAGGTCTGCGTGTTCAGCTGCAACACCGCGTCGAACTGCACCTTCTCCCCGAGTTCCCCGAGTTCGAGCAGCGCGTCGATGCGGAAGCGCAGCGCGCGATCCAGTTCGCGCTGTGGCTCCAGGGCCACGCGGACCCGGGTCAGGCGCGATTCGTGCAGCGCGATCGCCTGCTCCAGTGATCGGCGGATGCGGTCGCGATCATGCGGGCTCAGCAGGCTGTAGGACGAGAAATCGAGGATGCCGTAGGTCAGCGAGGACGCCCGGCATTCCTTGAACGCCTCGGGGATCAGGCGGGCCGCCTCGGACCGCGTATTGAGCAGGTGCTCGAGGTCGCGGGACACGCCGTTGCGGATGTCCTGCAATGCGGGGCGCCGGCCGCCATCCTCCGCGAGCGGCGCGTCCACCAGGCGATCCATCAGGCTGCGCATGGACGTGCCCCCCTCCTGCCAGTGGCGCTGGCCCGCCCGGCGTCCGGGCGGGCCAGTCGCGGGTCACGCAAGCTCAGGTCGCCTTGTTGAGCGAACGGTCGTACTGGGCGGGAACCGCGCCCTCCAGGCTGCCATCCGCCTTCTGCGGCATGTACTCGTACTTGATCTTGGTGAAGTTGAGCGAGAACGAGTCGTTCGGGATCGAGCTGTTGCCCGCATTGCCCGCGCTCTGGAACGAGCTGACCATGACGTCTTCCAGGGTGATCTTCAGGTAGTCCACCTGGCCACCCTTGCCGCCGGCCTTGCGCGCGGTCAGCACCGCCTTCTTGATGTGTTCGCCGCTGGCGGCCGCCTTCATCAGCAGGGGGCTGGACTTGTCGGTCTGCTTGGTGAAATGCACGTCCTGGAACTCGGCCTTGCCGGTACCGCCGCCGCCGCCGCGCCCCATGCTGCCGGAGTTGGAAACGCCCCAGGAGAACGAATCGATCTCCAGCTTGTCCTTGTGCTTCTCGTCGGTGGATTCGCCCTTGATGCCGTCGATCTCGAGCAGGTAATCGGATGCCACGATGGTTTCTCCTCAGTGTGGAAAGGGATTCGGGTCTCAGCGGGCCGACTTGGGCAGTTCGGCGACCAGGCGCAGCGACACGCTCAGTTCGTCCAGCTGGTAATGCGGGCGCAGGAAGGCCACGGACTTGTAGGCGCCGGGCTTGCCGGGGACCTCGGCGACCTCGATCCGCGCCTCGCGCAGCGGGTACTGGGCCTTGGCCTCCTGCGAGGCGTTGTCGTCCAGCAGCACGTACTGCGAGATCCAGTTGTTGAGGAACAGCTCGACGCTGGACTTCGACGCGAAGCTGCCGATCTTGTCGCGCATCATCGATTTCAGGTAGTGCGCGATGCGGCTGACCGCGAAGATGTACTGCAGCTGCGAGGACAGGCGTGCGTTCGCATTGGCGGCGTCTGTGTTGTATTCCTTGGCCTTCTGCGCGGACTGGGTGGAGAAGAACGCCGCGTAGTCGGTGCCCTTGCAGTGCACCAGCGGGATCATGCCGAGGTCGGCGAGTTCCTTCTCGCGGCGATCGGTGATCGCGATCTCGGTGGGGCACTTCAGGGCGACCTCGCCGTCGTCGGTGGCGAAGGTATGGGTGGGCAGGCCCTCGACCAGGCCGCCGCCCTCGACGCCGCGGATCGCCGCGCACCAGCCGTACTTGGCGAACGCATCGGTGACCTTGGTGCCGAGCGCGTACGCGGCGTTCATCCACAGGTACTTGTTGTGGTCGGTGCCGTCGGTGCGCTCGACGAAGTTGAAGGCCTCGACCGGCGCGGTGTCGGGGCCGTAGGGAAGCCGACCCAGCACGTGCGGCATCGCCAGGCCGACGTAGCGCGAATCCTCCGAGGCGCGGAAGCTCTTCCACTTGGCGTACTCGACGGTGTCGAAGATCTTGGCCAGGTCGCGCGGGCCGGACAACTCGGTGAAGTCGTCGAAGCCGAGCAACTCCGGCGATGCGGCGCTGAGGAAGGGCGCGTGCGCGGCGGCGCAGACGTGCGAGATTTCCTCGAGCAGGTACATGTCCTCCGGGTGCCGGCCGAACTCGAAGTCGCCGATCAGGGTGGCGAAGGGCGCGCCGCCGAAGGTGCCGTATTCCTCTTCGTAGAGCTTCTTGAACAAGGTGCTCTGGTCGAAGTCGGAGGCGTTCTTGAAGTCCTTGACCAATTCCTTCTTGGTCGTGTTGAAGACCTTGATCTTCAGCGAGGTGCTGGTCTCGGAGTTGTCGACCATGTACTTGAGGCCGCGCCAGCTGCCCTCGAGCTGCTGGAATTCCGGCGCGTGCATCACCGCGGAAAGCTGCTCGGACAGCACCCGGTCGATCTCCGCGATGCGCGCGTCCAGCGCTGCGATCGCGTCCTGCGAGACGGTCATCGCGCCATCGCTGACTTGGGCAACCAGCTCGGCGATCAGGTCGCGGGCGCGGGTGCGCTCGCTGTCGGAGCGGGCGATCTTGCTCTGGGTGAGGATCTGGTCGAGCAGTCCGCCTTCGGCGGCTTCGGCAGCGGCGGCGCCCGCCGCCTGGGTTTCGGTATTGGCCATGGTGTGTGCTCGCTATGGGTCTGGTCGTCGGGTCCGCGGCGTGTGCCGCGCGCTCACTCGTCGGACTTCGGGCCGACTTCCTTGCTGAGCTGGGCGATCTTGTCGGTGTTCTGCAGGACCTCGTTCAGCAGGTCCTCGAATTTGTCGTTGCCGGCGGCCTTGTTGCGCAGGTCGGCCAGTTTCTGGCGCGCCTCCAGCAGCTTGCGCAACGGATCGATCTGGTTCGCGACGCGCTCCGGGGAGAAGTCCTCCAGGCTGCGGAAGTTCAGTTCGACGCCCATCTTCGAGCCGTCCTCGGCGAGCTTGTTGTCGACCTGCATCTGCACGCGCGGCTTCATGCCCTTCAGCACGTCGTCGAAGTTGTCCTTGTCGACGTTGACGAACTTGCGGTCCTTCATCTTCGCCAGCGGCTCCGCGGGCTGGCCGCTGAAGTTGCCGACCACGCCGGCGACGAACGGCAGTTCCTTCTTCTCGATCGCATCGCCGACCTCGACGTCGTAGGTCAGTTGCACGCGCGGGGCGCGCACGCGGTCGAGCTTGTGCTGGG
>JAFLEC010000093.1 GCA_017302095.1 Lysobacterales bacterium
GTACTCGCCCTGCGCGTTGTCGTTGCGCAGGTGCTCCAGCCAGCGGCGCAGTGCGGTGGAATCGGCGGCGATCACGCCGGTGTTGATCAACCGGATGCGGCGCTGGTCCTCGTCGGCATCCTTGTGCTCCACGATCGCGGCGACGCGGCCTTCCGGGTCGCGCACGATGCGCCCGTACCCGGCGGGGTCGTGCAGCTCCGCGGCCAGCACCGCGAGGCGGCCCGGCGCCTGCAGCAACCGCCGCAGCGATGCCGGGGTGATCAGCGGCACGTCGCCGTACAGCACCAGCACGCGCGCATCGTCGGGTACGCCGGGCATCGCCTGCTGCACCGCATGCCCCGTGCCGAGCTGGCGCGCCTGTTCCGCCCAGGCGATGTCCGCCTGCCCGGCGAAGGCGGCGCGCACCGCCTCGCCGCCGTGGCCGTACACCACGTGGATGCCCTGCGGCTGCAGCGCACGCGCGGCGTCGATCGCGTGCGCCAGCATCGGCTGCCCGGCGATCTTCTGCAGCACCTTCGGCAACGCGGACTTCATGCGCTTGCCTTCGCCGGCGGCGAGGATGATCACGTGCAACGGCAGGGTCATGGTCGGGTCCGGTCGGGGTATCGCCGGATTCTAGCGACTGGGCGGTCGGGCGAGCGTTGCATTGACGCTAGAGAGCGAACCCCTAGCATGCGCGCATGTCGACGATTCCCGCAGCTCCGATCTCCCGCTCCCGATGCGTACTGCTCTGGGGTGGGTTCGGCGCCTGCCTGGCCGGGATCGCGATGCACCGCACGTGGACCGCGATCGCGTTCCCGCGTGTCTTCGAACACCTCGCGCTGGCGCTGCTCGCCTTGGGCGCGGCCCGCCTGCTCCAGCGTGGACTGCGCTGGCCTTTGGCGACCGTACTGGCGGTGGCCTGGCTCGCCGCATCGCTGGTGTACGCGGAGCCGTTGCCGCTGGCCGCCGCCTGCCTGCTGGCGGGCGCTGCCATCGCACTCGGCAGCCTGGTGGTACCGGGGCCTGCGTCGCTGCCGCTGGGATTGGTGCTGGTCGCGGCCACGAGCGGATGGGGGTTGGCGTTCCCGTTGCATCACCGCGCCACCGATGCGATCGCCTGCCTAGCACTGGTTGCGTGGCGGCACGACGCCGTTGCCGACGCCCTGCGCCATGCCTGGCGCAGTTTCGATGCCAGCGCCCGGGCCGCGCCACGCAGCGCTGCCGCCGCGGTGTTGCTGCTGGGCCTCGCCGCGACCTCGGCTTGGCTGCCGACGATGCAGGCGGACGACGTGGGCTACCACCTGGGCCTCCCCTGGGAACTCCAAGCGACCGGTCGCTATGCGATGGCCGCCAGCCACCACGCGTGGGCACTTGCCCCTTGGGCCGGCGATGTCTTGCACGGGATCGTGCAGGTCCTGGCCGCCCGGGAGTCCCGGGGCGCGCTCAACCTGGCCTGGCTGGCGATCGCCGCAGGTGCAGTGCATGCCCTCGCCGGGGCATTGGGAACCAACGAGGAACGCCGGTGGTGGGCCGTCGCCCTGATGGCCAGCCTTCCGCTGGGACTGCACCTGCTCGCGGGAATGCAAACCGAACTGCCGGCCACCGCGTTGCTCGCCGCCATGGCGTGGCTGGTGCTGCACGACGCCCTCCCGCCCGCCCGTCGCGGGCTGGCCATCGCCATCCTGTTCGGTGGTTTGTGGGCGTTCAAGCCGCTGCATGGGCTGGCGGCCCTGCCGATCGTCGCGTGGGCCGCTTGGCGCCACCGCCGCGCGGCGGCACCACGCGACTGGATCGTGCTCGGACTGGTGGTCGTCGCCATCGGTGGCGCGAGCTATGCCTATGCATGGATGCGCAGCGGCAATCCGGTGTTGCCGTTGCTCAACGGCTGGTTCCGTTCGCCGTTGTTCCCGGCGATCGACTTCAACGACCCGCGCTGGCATGCCGGTGTCGGCCCCAGCCTGCCATGGCGGCTGACGTTCGAGACCCCGCGCTACCTCGAGGGGTTCGCCGGCGGCGCGGGTTTCGTCATGGTCGCGCTCGCGGGACCTTGGATGTTCGCGCTGCGGGACGCCAGGACGCGGGCACTGGCGCTCGTCGCCAGCCTCGCGTTGTTGGCCACGGTCCTGCCCATGCAATACGCGCGCTACCTGCATCCCTCGCTGGTGCTGCTCCTGCCCGCGATGGTGGCCGCTTATCCACCAGGCGGGGCTGCACGGAATGCGATATGGGCGCTTTGCGCGTTGCAGTTCGCCTTCGCGACCAATGCGGACTGGATGCTGCGGACCGGCGCGCTCAAGCGGGGGCTCGCCCACCCGTTCGACGACGCCCCCTTGCTCGAGCGATACGTGCCCGAGCGACTGCTCGCGCGCTTCCTCCGCGGCAGCGGCGACGCCCGCCCGGTGCTCGTCGTGGCGGGGCGCGTTGGCGCCTTGCCCGAACTCGGCCAGCGCGCGCGCACCACCAGCTGGTATGCCCCCGCGCTCGAGCAAGCCGCGCGCGAGGCTTCCACCGACCCGTCGGGACGGTCCTGGGGACGCCTCCTGGAACTGCACGGCATCGGCCACGTGGTGGTCGACGACGCACACGCCACGCCGGCCTTGCGCAACGGACTGCGCCGCGCCGGCGCACGCGAAGTCGCGCGCGCCGCCGATGCATCCGCTTGGCGCTTGCCCGAGAATGCACGCCCATGACCCTGCGCCGCCATGCCATGTCCTACGCCGCCATCGGGCTCGTCCAATGGCTGGTGGAGTACGGCCTGATGGTCGTCCTGAGCCGCTGGCTGATGCCGGTGGAGCCCGCCAACGTCATCGGCCGCGTCGCCGGCGCCGTGCTCGGCTTCTGGCTCAACGGCAAGTGGACCTTCGCCGGCGACGACACCCACGTCGGCCGCCACGCGGCGGCGCGCTTCGTCGCGATGTGGGTCGCGCTGACCGTCCTGAACACCTGGATCGTCGCCGCCATCGACGACCGCTACGGCCTCGGCGTCGCGCAACTGCTCAAGCCCGGCGCGGACGTGGTGTCCGGCGGCATCGGCTTCCTGCTGTCGCGTCACTGGGTCTACAAGAAGGCGCCGCGCTGACCGCACGAACGAAAACGCCGGCACTGGGCCGGCGTTCCGATCAAGCCAGGGCGCGAGTCCCTCAGTGCTTGAGGTTCTTGCGCAGGCGCTCCAGCGCCTGCAGCTGCGCGGTGACCTCGGCCAGGCGCTGCTGCGCCTCGGCGATCTCCATCGGCTCGCCACGGCGGGCGATGATGCGCTCGGCCTCTTCCTTGGCGGCGCGCACCGCGGCCTCGTCGATGGCGTCGGCGCGCACCGCGGTGTCGGCGAGCACGGTGACCACCGTCGGCTGCACCTCGAGGATGCCGCCGGAAATCGCGAAGTCCAGCTTCTCGCCGCCCGGCAGGGTCACCACGACCTTGCCCGGCTTCAGGCGGGTGATCAGCGGCGCGTGCTTGGGCGCGATGCCCAGCTCGCCGACTTCGCCGGTGGCGACGACCAGCTCCGCCTCGCCGTGGAAGATCTCGGCCTCGGCGCTGACGATGTCGCAACGGAGGGTGGATGCCATCGTGTCTTCCTTATGTCTGCCGAAGCGGACGGCTTACGCCGCCAGCTTCTTCGCCTTCTCGACGGCCTCGTCGATCGAGCCGACCATGTAGAACGCCTGCTCCGGCAGGTGGTCGTACTCGCCGTCCACGATGCCCTTGAAGCCGCGAATGGTGTCCTTCAGCGGCACGTACTTGCCCTTCGAGCCGGTGAACACTTCGGCCACGGTGAACGGCTGGCTGAAGAAGCGCTCGATCTTGCGCGCGCGCGACACCGCCAGCTTGTCCTCTTCGGACAGCTCGTCCATGCCGAGGATCGCGATGATGTCCTTCAGTTCCTTGTACTTCTGCAGGGTCGACTGCACGCGGCGCGCGGTCTCGTAGTGCTCGTTGCCGATCACGTTCGGGTCCAGCTGGCGGCTGGTCGAGTCCAGCGGGTCCACCGCCGGGTAGATGCCGAGCGAGGCGATGTTGCGGCTCAGCACGACGGTGGCGTCCAAGTGCGCGAAGGTGGTGGCCGGCGACGGGTCGGTCAGGTCGTCCGCGGGCACGTACACGGCCTGGATCGAGGTGATCGAACCGGTCTTGGTCGAGGTGATGCGTTCCTGCAGCACGCCCATTTCCTCGGCCAGGGTCGGCTGGTAGCCCACCGCCGACGGCATGCGGCCCAGCAGCGCGGACACCTCGGTGCCGGCCAGGGTGTAGCGGTAGATGTTGTCGACGAACAGCAGCACGTCGCGGCCTTCGTCACGGAAGTACTCGGCCATGGTCAGGCCGGTCAGCGCCACGCGCAGGCGGTTGCCCGGCGGCTCGTTCATCTGGCCGTACACCATCGCCACCTTGGACTTGGCGTGCTCGGCCACGTTGACGACGCCCGACTCCTGCATCTCGTGGTAGAAGTCGTTGCCTTCGCGGGTGCGCTCGCCGACGCCGGCGAACACCGACAGACCGCTGTGCTCGGTCGCGATGTTGTTGATCAGTTCCATCATGTTGACGGTCTTGCCGACGCCGGCGCCGCCGAACAGGCCGACCTTGCCGCCCTTGGCGAACGGGCACATCAGGTCGATGACCTTGATGCCGGTTTCCAGCAGCTCGGTGGTCGAGGCCTGGTCTTCGTACGACGGGGCCGCACGGTGGATTTCCCAGCTGGTGTCGCTGGCGACCGGGCCGGCTTCGTCGATCGGGTTGCCGAGCACGTCCATGATGCGGCCCAGGGTGCCGATGCCGACCGGCACCGAGATCGCGCGGCCGGTGTTCTCGGCGACCAGGTTGCGCTTGAGGCCGTCGGTGGAACCGAGCGCGATGGTGCGCACGACGCCGTCGCCCAGCTGCTGCTGCACTTCCAGCGTGATCGCGGTGTTCTGCACCTTCAGCGCGTCGTACACCTTCGGCACGCTCTCGCGCGGGAATTCGACGTCGACGACGGCGCCGATGATCTGGACGATCTTGCCCTGGTTGCTCATCACTGTTTCCTCGAAAACTCTTTGAATGCTGCTTCGTTGATTAGACCGCCGCGGCGCCGCCGACGATTTCCGAAATTTCCTGGGTGATGGCCGCCTGGCGCGCCTTGTTGTAGACGAGGTTCAGGGTGCCGATCAGCTTGGTCGCGTTGTCGCTCGCGGCCTTCATCGCGACCATGCGCGCGGCATGCTCGGAGGCCACGTTCTCCAGCACCGCCTGGTACACCAGCGACTCGACGTAGCGGGTCAGCACGTGGTCCAGCACGGTTTCCGCGTCGGGTTCGTACAGGTAGTCCCAGTCGTGCCTGGCGACCTGCGTCTCCGCCGCCGGCAGCGGCAGCAACTGGTCGAAGGTCGCCTTCTGGGTCATGGTGTTGACGAAGTCGTTGTACGACAGGAACACCTTGTCGACCTTGCCCGCGGTGTAGGCGTCGAGCATCACCTTGATCACGCCGACCAGCTGCTCGACGTGCGGGACGTCGCCCAGGTGGGTGACCGAGGCCAGCATGCCGACCTTGATCCGGCGGAAGAACACCGAGGCCTTCTGGCCGATGGTGACGACGTCGATCTCGACGTCCTTCTCCTGCCACTGGCGGAACTCAACCAGCAGCTTGCGGAACATGTTGTTGTTGAGGCCGCCGGCGAGGCCGCGGTCCGACGACACGATCACGTAGCCGACGCGCTTGATCTCGGTGCGCTGCACCAGGTACGGGTGGCGATACTCGGAATTCGCCTGCGCCAGGTGGCCGATCAGCTGCTTCATCGCCCGCGCGTAAGGACGGGACTGCTTCATGCGGTCCTGTGCCTTGCGGATCTTGGAGGCCGAGACCATTTCGAGCGCGCGCGTCACCTTGCGGGTGTTCTGCACGCTCTTGATCTTCGTCTTGATTTCGCGTCCGCCTGCCATGCTCGTCTCTTCTTCGTGGATCGACGGCGCGGGTTTCAAACCCGCGCGTTCGCTACCGATTGCTTACCAGCTGCCGGTCGCCTTGAAGTCCTCGATGCCCTTCTTGAACTGGGCCTCGATGTCGTCGTTCCAGTTGCCGCTGCCGTCGATGTCCTTCATCAGCGCACCGGCGGTATTGGCGAAGTGCGCCTGCAGGCCGGCCTCGAACGCCAGCACCTTGCCGACCGGCACGTCGTCCAGGTAGCCCTTGTCGACCGCGTAGATCGACAGCGCCTGCTCGGCGACCGACATCGGCGCGTACTGCTTCTGCTTCATCAGCTCGGTCACGCGCTGGCCGCGCTCCAGCTGCTTGCGGGTGGCGTCGTCGAGGTCGGAGGCGAACTGCGCGAACGCCGCGAGCTCGCGGTACTGCGCCAGCGCGATGCGGATGCCGCCCGACAGCTTCTTCATGATCTTGGTCTGCGCCGCGCCACCCACGCGCGACACCGAGATGCCGGCGTTCACCGCCGGGCGGATGCCGGCGTTGAACAGGTCGGTCTCGAGGAAGATCTGGCCGTCGGTGATCGAGATCACGTTGGTCGGCACGAACGCGGACACGTCGCCGGCCTGGGTCTCGATGATCGGCAGCGCGGTCAGCGAGCCGGTCTTGCCCTTCACGGCGCCGTCGGTGAACTTCTCGACGTACTCCTCGGACACGCGTGCGGCGCGCTCCAGCAGGCGGGAGTGCAGGTAGAACACGTCGCCCGGGTAGGCTTCGCGGCCCGGCGGGCGGCGCAGCAGCAGGGAGATCTGGCGGTAGGCCACGGCCTGCTTGGACAGGTCGTCGTAGATGATCAGCGCGTCTTCGCCGCGGTCGCGGAAGTACTCGCCCATGGTGCAGCCGGAGTAGGCGGCGATGTACTGCATCGCGGCCGATTCGGAGGCCGAGGCGGCGACCACGGTGGTGTAGGCCAGCGCGCCGAACTCTTCCAGCTTGCGCACGATGTTGGCGATGGTGCTGTTCTTCTGGCCGATGGCCACGTAGACGCACTTAATGCCGGAGTGCTTCTGGTTGATGATCGCGTCGATGGCCAGCGCGGTCTTGCCGGTCTGGCGGTCGCCGATGATCAGCTCGCGCTGGCCGCGGCCGATCGGGATCATGCTGTCGACCGACTTGTAGCCGGTCTGCACCGGCTGGTCGACCGACTTGCGCCAGATCACGCCCGGGGCGATGCATTCCACCGGCGCCGAGGTCTTGGCGTCGATCGGACCCTTGCCGTCGATCGGCTCGCCCAGCGCGTTGACCACGCGGCCCAGCAATTCCGGACCGGTCGGCACTTCGAGGATGCGGCCGGTGGTCTTGGCCACGTCGCCTTCGCGCAGGTGCTCGTAGTCGCCGAGCACCACCGCGCCGACGGAGTCGCGCTCCAGGTTCAGCGCCAGCGCGAACGTGTTGTCCGGTAGTTCGATCATTTCGCCCTGCATCACGTCGGCCAGGCCGTGGATGCGCACGATGCCGTCGGACACCGAGGTGACGGTGCCTTCGTTGCGCGCCTCGGCGGAAAGCTTGACCTTCTCGATGCGGGTCTTGATCAGTTCGCTGATTTCGGACGGGTTGAGCGTGCTGGTGGCCATCTTGGTTTCCTTGGTGCCGGCGTCGCCGCCGACCGGATGTTCAAAAAGTGTGCGTGTGGATTAGTGCGAGAGCGCCGCTTGCAGGCGCCCGAGCTTGCCCTTCAGCGAGCCATCGATGACGACGTCGCCGGCATCGATCACCGCGCCGCCGATCAGGCTCTCGTCGACCGAGGCCTCGACATCGACCTCGCGGCCGAAGCGCTTGCGCAGCGCGGCCTTGATCGTCTCCAGCTCGGCGGCCGGCAGGGCCGCGGCGGAAGTGACCTTCGCCTTGACCACGCGCTCGGCCTCGAACCGCAGCTCGTCGTACAGCCCGGCAATCTCCGGCAGCAGCGACAACCGGCGGTTGTCGAACAGCAGGCCGAGGAAGTTGCCGAACGCGTCGGCGGCGCCGTCGGGCGCCAGCAGCGCCACCGCGTCGGCGGCGGCCAGCTTCGGGTGGCCGAGCAACGCGGCGACCTGCGGGTCGGCGGCGACGCGGG
>JAFLEC010000094.1 GCA_017302095.1 Lysobacterales bacterium
GACCCCGCCGCGCTGGCCGCGCGCATCCGCGCGCTGGCGCAGGCCGCGGGCTTCCAGCGGGTCGGCATTGCCGGGGTCGAGCTCGGCGACGACATCGCCCACCTGCGCGACTGGCTCGACCAGGGCCAGCACGGCACGATGGACTGGATGGCCCGCCACGGCACGCTGCGCGAACGGCCGGCGGCGCTGGTGCCCGGCACGCTGCGGGTGGTGTCGGTCGGGCTGGACTACGGGCAGGACGAGGACGCCGCCTGGGCCAACTTGCGCGACGGCGAACGCGCCTACGTCGCCCGTTACGCGCTGGGTCGCGACTACCACAAGCTGATGCGCAACCGCCTGCAGCGGCTGGCGGACGCGGTGGCGAGCGAGATCGGGCCGTTCGGGCATCGGGTGTTCGTCGATTCCGCCCCGGTGCTGGAACGCGCGCTGGCGCGCAACGCCGGCGTCGGCTGGATCGGCAAGCACACTTGCCTGATCGACCGCGACGGCGGCAGCTGGTTCTTCCTCGGCGAATTGTTCGTCGACCTGCCGCTGCCGGTCGATCCGCCGGCGAGCGCGCATTGCGGCACCTGCACGCGCTGCATCGACATCTGTCCGACGCAAGCCATCGTCGCGCCCTACCGCGTGGACGCGCGCCGCTGCATTGCCTACCTCACGATCGAGCACGCGGGCAGCATCGACGAGGCCCTGCGTCCGTTGATCGGCAACCGCATCTTCGGCTGCGACGACTGCCAGCTGGCGTGCCCGTGGAACAAGTTCGCGCGGCGCACCGACGAGCCCGACTTCCGCGCCCGCAACGACCTCGACCGCGCCAGCCTGGTCACGCTGTTCGCCTGGGACGAGGATGAATTCCTGCGGCGCACGGAAGGCTCCGCGATCCGCCGCAGCGGACACGAACGCTGGCTGCGCAACCTCGCGGTGGCGCTGGGCAACGCACCGACTTCGGAGACGGTCATCGCCGCATTGCGCACGCGCAGCGCGCACCCGTCAGCGATCGTGCGCGAGCACGTGGCGTGGGCGCTCGAACAGCATCGCGCCAAGTGACGACAGCGGTATGGCCAACCAGCCTGTCGCTGTCGCTCAGCGTCGCTGGTTGAATTCGCGCAGCAACTCGCGGGTCACCGCGTCGTCGGCGTCGCCCCGGCCCTGCAGGGCCGGCAACAGCCGGCTGGCGACCTGCTTGCCCAGCTCCACGCCGAACTGGTCGAACGCATTGATCCCCCACAGCACCGACTGCAGGTAGACGCTGTGTTCGTACAGCGCGACCAGCATGCCCATCGCATGCGGGTCCAGGCGATCGAGCAGCAGCAGCGTGCTCGGGCGGTCGCCCGGGTAGCGGCGATGCGGATCCTCCGCGTCCTGTCCGTTCGCCAGCGCTTCGGTCTGCGCCAGCAGGTTCGCCAGCAGCGCCGCATGGTTCTGTGCATGTCCGTGGTCGGCCTGCAGCACGCCGATGAAGTCGGCCGGCACCACCTGGGTGCCCTGGTGCAACGCCTGGAAGAAGCTGTGCTGGGTGTCGGTGCCGGCGCCGCCCCACCACACCGGCACGGTCTGCGCGGCCAGCGGACTGCCGTCCAGCGCCACCGACTTGCCGAGGCTCTCCATCACCAGCTGCTGCAGGTAGGCCGGCAACAGGCGCAGGCGCTCGTCGTACGGCAACACCGCCTGCGCGGCGGCATGCAGGCCGTTGCGATTCCACACCGCGGTGAGCGCGTGCCACGTCGCCAGGTTGTCGCGCGGGGCGGCATCGCGGGCATGCCGGTCCATCGCAGCGGCACCGGCCAGCAAGTCCTCGAAGCGGTCCATGCCGAGCGCCAGCGCGATCGGGAACCCGACCGCCGACCACAGCGAATAGCGGCCGCCGACCCAGTCCCACATCGGCAACGTGCGTTCCGCCGGGATGCCGAATGCGGCGACGCGCTCGAGGTTGCTGCTGACCGCGAACAGGCGGCTGTCATCGCCCAGCCAGGCGCGGACGATGCCGCCGTTGAGCAGCGTTTCCTGGGTGCCGAAGGTCTTGGAGATCACGATGCCCGCGGTGCGCGCGGGATCCAGCCCGGCGAGCACGCGCTCGGCCGCGTTGCCGTCGACGTTCGAGATGAAATGCAGGCGGAAGCGGGCGTCGCGGGTGGCCAGCGCATCGACGACCAGGCGCGGCCCGAGGTCGGAGCCGCCGATGCCGACGCTGACGATGTCGGTGACGTCGCTGGCGGCCAGCGCGTCGGCCAGCGCGCGCATCCGCAGCTGCGCTTCCAGTGCCTGCCGGCGCGCATCGCGTGCCGCCTGGGCATCGGACGCGTCGCCGCGCAACGCGGTGTGCAGGGCGGCGCGGCCTTCGGTGGGATTGACGATGCCGCCATCCTGCAGGCGCCGCATCGCGCCGGGCAGGTCGCGCGCCTCGGCCAGCGCGAACAGCGTGTCCAGCGCAAGGCGGTCGTAGCGCTGGCGCGCGAAGTTGGCATACAGCGGCCCGACCCGCAGCGAGAAATCGCGCGCGCGTTGCGGGTCGTCTTCGATCAGGTCGGGCAGGCTGGCCCCGGCGAGCCGCCGGGCGTGGGCATCGAGTCCGGCCAGCGCCGCGCTCATGCGGCCTGCTTCGGCATCGAGCGGTTGGTGTGGGTCATCGCGTTGTCGCGGTCGACGTACACCAGGGTGGGCTTGAACCTGGCGGCCTCGGCCTCGTCGCAGTGGCCATAGGCGCAGATGATCACGAGGTCGCCGACCTGCGCCTTGTGCGCGGCGGCGCCGTTCACCGAAATCACCCCGCTGCCCTCTTCGCCGCGGATCGCGTAGGTGGCGAAGCGCTCGCCGTTGTTCACGTTGTAGATTTCGATCCGCTCGTATTCGCGGATGCCGGAGATGTCCAGCAGGCGACCGTCGATCGCGCAGGAGCCTTCGTAGTGCAGCTCGGCGTGGGTGACGGTGGCGCGGTGGATCTTGGCCTTGAGCAAGGTCAGCTGCATGGGGTGGCTCCGGGGGAACGGTGCGGGCTGGCGCCCGGCAGCGCGCAGTATAGGCAGCGCATGGCGCGCTGCAACATCGCACGCCAGCCGTTCAGCCGGCGTCGAATTCCAGGTTGTCGATCAGCCGGGTCCGGCCGAGCCGCGCCGCCACCAGCGCCACCCGGGGGCCGGCGGTGGCATCGTCGGGCAGGCTGAAATCCGGGGCCCGCAAGGCGGCGTAGTCCGGCACGAAGCCGGCAGCGCGCAGGGCGGCATCGGCCTCGGCTTCCACCTGTTCGCGCGACCGCCCCGCCCTCGCGGCATCGCGCATCGCCAGCAGCACGCGATGGATGACCGGCGCGGTGGCGCGCTCGTCCGGCGAGAGGTACTGGTTGCGCGAGCTCATCGCCAGGCCGTCGGCCTCGCGCAGGGTGTCGCCGGCCAGCAGTTCCAGCGGGAACGCGAGGTCGCGGACCATGTAGCGGATCACTGCGAGCTGCTGGTAGTCCTTGCGCCCGAACGCGGCGACATCGGCCTGCACCTGGTTGAACAGGCGCGCGACCACGGTGGCGACGCCGTCGAAGTGCCCGGGGCGGTGCGCGCCCTCCAGGGTGTCGGTGACGCCCGGCACCTGCATGCGCACGCAGCGGTCCGCGCCATACGGATACATCGCCTCCACCGACGGCAGCCACAGCGCGTCGCAGCCGGCGGCCTGCAGGCCTTCGGCATCCTGTTCCGGGGTCCTGGGGTAGCGCGCGAAATCCTCGTTCGGCCCGAACTGGGTCGGGTTCACGAACACGCTGGCGACCACGCGGTCGGCATGCCGGCGCGCCAGCGCCACCAGCGAGTGATGGCCGGCGTGCAGGTTGCCCATGGTCGGCACGAAGCCGATGCGCAGGCCGGCGCGCTTCCACTCGCCCACCTGTGCGCGCAGCGCCTCGAGTTCGCGCAGGATCGCGATCATGCGTAGCTGTGCTCCGGATCCGGGAAGCTGCCGTCGTGGACGGCATCGACGTAGGCACGGATCGCGCCCGCGACCGAACCGCCGGTGGCCAGGAAATCGCGCACGAAGCGCGGCTTGCGATGCCCGGTGTCGATGCCGAGCAGGTCGTGCAGGACCAGCACCTGGCCGTCGCAGCCCGCACCGGCGCCGATGCCGATGGTCGGGATCGGGCTGGACGCGGTGATCTCCGCCGCCAGCCCGGCAGGCACGCCTTCCAGCACCAGCAGCGCGGCACCGGCCTCGGCCACCGCCAACGCGTCTGCGCGCAGCTGCGCCGCGGCCGCCTCTTCGCGCCCCTGCACCTTGAAGCCGCCGAAGCGCAGCACCGATTGCGGGGTCAGGCCCAGGTGCGCACAGACCGGGATCTCGCGGTCGACCAGGAACCGGATGATCTCCAGTTTGTGGCCCGCGCCTTCCAGCTTGACCATCGCCGCGCCGGCCTGGATGAAACGCACCGCGGCGGCATGCGCCTGCGCCCGGGTCGCATCCGAGCCGAACGGGAAGTCGGCGATCTTCAGCGCGCGCCGCGCGCCACGCGCGACTGCGGCGACGTGGTACGCGATGTCGCCCACCTGCACCGGCAAGGTCGAATCGTGGCCCTGCACCACCATTCCCAGCGAGTCGCCGACCAGGATCAGGTCGACCCCATGGTCGTCGAGCACGCGCGCGAAACTGGCGTCGTAGCAGGTCAGCATCACCAGCTTGCGCCCCGACTCGCGGGCCTGCGCGAGCATCGGCACGGTCCAGGGCTTGCGGTCTGCACTCATCGCGGGCTCCGGTGCGCGGGGCGGCTAAGGTAACGCCTCGATGCCATCGCCCGCCATCGCGTCGAGGCAGGCCCGGGCGGCGCCGATCCCGGGGATGACCACGTCCGGCCAGGCCTCGACCAGCGGCAGCAGGGCGAAGGCACGCTCGTGCAGGCGCGGATGCGGCAGTTGCAGGCCGGGGATGTCGAGCTGCACGTCGCCATGCAGCAGCAGGTCGAGGTCGAGTGTCCTCGGCCCCCAGCGTTCGCCATCGGTGCGCACGCGGCCGAAGCGGCGTTCGATCGCGAGCAGGTGTTCGAGCAGCGCCTGCGGCGCGAGGTCGGTCTCGACCACCGCCACCGCATTGATGAAATCGGGTTGCGCGGTCATCCCCCAGGCCGGCGTGCGGTAGAGCCGCGACGCGCGCAGCATTCGCGTGCCGGGGAGCGCGTCGAGCGCCCGCAGCGCCTCGCGCAGGGTCGCCGCCGGGTCGCCGAGGTTGCCCCCCAGCCCGATCGCGGCCCGGATCATGCCGACGCGCTGGGCGCCGGCTTGCGACGCCGCTTGCGGCGCTTCCTGGTCGATGCCGCTTCGTCGCCGGCGATCGCGTCCGCGTCATCCTGGCCGCCGGCCTCGCTTTCGGCGGCAGCAACCGTCGCGGCCGGATGCGCCTGGGCCTCGCGCCAGAACGCGACGTCCTCGGCATGCGACTCGGAGGCGACCAGGCGCAGCTCGAGGAAGTCGAACGCGGCGCGGAAGCGCGGATGCGCGAGCAGGCGGAACACGCGCTTGCGCTGGCGCTGGCCGAAGCGCGGTTGCAGCAGCCAGATCTCCTGCATCGGCAGCGAGAACCGGCGCGGCAATGCGGTGCGCGCGACCTGGTGCAGGGTGACGCGGTCGGCGGCCCGGCGCTGGGCCTCGACCGCATGCACGCCCTGCGCCTGCAGCAGCGCCAGCGCGCGGCAATACGCCGGCCACAGCAGCACCGCGTAGAGGAACGCGGGCGACACCGAGTCGTCCGCGGCCACCCGTGCGTCGGTGTTGCGCAATCCCTGCACCAGCATCCGCCGCAGCGCGCCGGACTTGTTCGACGCCAGCGCCTGCGCGGTCTCCGGCAGCAGCGCGGGCAACAGGCCGAGCATCTCCAGCCGCTCGAAGCTGGCCACCGCGTGGCCGGACAGGAACAGCTTCAGGGTTTCCTCGAACAGGCGTGCCGGGGCGGCCTCGGCCAGCAGGTGGGCGAGCGCCGGAATCGGCGCGGCCGTGCCGGGGTCGATGCTGAAATCGAGCTTGGCCGCCAGCCGCGCGGCACGCAGCATGCGCACCGGATCCTCGCGGTAGCGCGCCTCGGGATCGCCGATCAGGCGCAGGACCCGGGCCTCGACGTCGGCGAAGCCGCCGGTGTAGTCGCGCACCGAGAAGTCCTCGATCGCGTAGTACAGCGCGTTCGCGGTGAAGTCGCGGCGGATCGCGTCTTCCTCGATCGTCCCGTAGATGTTGTCGCGCAGGACGCGGCCGTCGGCGTGCACCTCGCGGTCGCCTTCGGTGTCGTCGCCGCTGGCGGCGCGGAAGGTCGCCACCTCGATGATCTCGCGGCCGTAGACCACGTGCGCCAGCCGGAACCGGCGGCCGATCAGGCGGCAGTTGCGGAACAGCGCCTTGACCTGCTCCGGGGTGGCGTCGGTCGCCACGTCGAAGTCCTTGGGTGCGCCGCCGACCAGCAGGTCGCGCACCGCGCCGCCGACCAGGAAGGCGCCGAAGCCGGCCTCGCGCAGCCGGTACAGCACGCGCAGCGCGCTCTGGCTCATCTGCTTGCGCGAGATGCCGTGCGCCTCGCGCGGGATGGTGCGCAGGACGGGCATCGGCGGTGCGGGCGTCGGATCTGGTTGGGTCATGCGTGGCGGCCGGGCCGCAGGTTGTCAGGGACGGGTGCGTTGCCAGTGGCCGACGCAGCCGCCTATACTAGCAAGCTCGGCACGCGACCCGGTCGCCCCGAGCCGGTCGTCCAGCCGGCGCACCATCCCCTGCTCCCTTCGTCTAGAGGCCTAGGACGTGGCCCTCTCAAGGCTAAAACACGGGTTCGAATCCCGTAGGGAGCGCCAATTCCTGGAACCCGCGCGAAAGCGCGGGTTTCTTTTTGCGCGACCGCAGGGATGAGGACCCGCTGGGTTCGACTGCGATGCCTGGAGCATCGCAGGACAGCCGCAGGCTGCCCGAGCGCAGCGAGGGGGCGGCACAGGACGTGCCGCCTCCATCCCGTAGGGAGCGCCAATTCCAGGAACCCGCGCGAAAGCGCGGGTTTCTTTTCATGCGGCCGAAAAAGGCTGCGGCACGGCATCGCCATCGATTCTCGATTCGGCTTGGCGGCGCATCGCGGCGCTAGACTATGCGCCTCGCGATACGGACCCCACCCGCCATGCCCTTCGTCGTCACCGAGAACTGCATCAAGTGCAAGTACACCGACTGCGTGGAAGTCTGCCCGGTCGACTGTTTCCACGAGGGGCCGAACTTCCTGGTGATCGACCCGGACGAATGCATCGATTGCACCCTGTGCGAACCGGAGTGCCCGGCCAAGGCGATCTACCCGGAGGAAGACGTGCCAGCGGGCCAGGAAGGCTACGCGGCGCTCAATGCCGAGTTGTCGCGTGCCTGGCCGGTGATCAACACCCGCAAGGAACCGCTGCCAGACGCCGCGGAATGGGACGGCAAGACCGGCAAGCTCCCGCTGCTGGAGCGTTGAGCAGCGCCGCGACGACCCGCAACGGCCTCGCCATGCGAAGAAGGGCGCCTTTTGGCGCCCTTCCTGTTTCACGACATACCCGCCGGGCTCAGGGCGCCAATGCGGCCTTGAGCGTATTGATCAGCTTGACCGGCGGCTCGCCTACCGGCGGCAGGCCGCGTGGGTCGACCGCCGAGATGTAGGCGCCATCGCCCACCTTGGTCACCCGCACCAGGAAGTTCGCGCCCATGTAACTGACGTCGTAGGTCCCCAAGATCTCGGCCTTGTTGGCGATCGTCACGCCTTCGGTGGCGGACAGCACCTGGCCCACCTTGGCGAACAGCGCGTCGCGATCGCCGGTGGCATTGAAGCCGATTGGCGCCGCTGCGCCCGGGCTGCCGGCGGCGCT
>JAFLEC010000095.1 GCA_017302095.1 Lysobacterales bacterium
CCAGCGGGCGGTAGTGGACGAACTTGCTGCGCTTGTCGAAGAAGGCGGTGTCGTACTCGTCGGCCTCGACCACGAATTCGCGGCCGCCGCCGACCCGCGCCGACACCCCGAAGTCCTCGGCCACGCCACCGATCAGGAAACCCGGCGAACGACCAGCCGCCTCCAGCAGGTAGGACAGGATCGTGGTCGTGGTGGTCTTGCCGTGGGTGCCGGCCACCGCGAGCACGTCACGGCCCGGCAACAACCGCTCGCTCAACCATTGCGCGCCGGAGGTGTACTTCAGGCCGGCATCCAGCACGTACTCCACCGCTTCGTTGCCGCGCGACAACGCATTGCCGATCACGATCTCGTCGCAATCGGCGGACAGGTTGGCGGGCACGTAACCCTGCTTCAGCGCGATGCCCAGCTGTTCGAGCTGGGTGGACATCGGCGGGTAGATGTTCTGGTCGCTGCCTTCGACCTCGTGGCCGAGTTCGCGCGCCAGCGCGGCGACGCCACCCATGAAGGTGCCGGCGATGCCGAGGATGTGGAGTTTCACGTGGATTGCTCCGGGGTGGGGCCGAGGCTGCGGCAGGCAGGCCTCGCAAGTCGCTCCCCGATACTCGCTTGGTTGCGAGGCCTGCCTGCCGCAGCCTCGGCCATCGCATCCGTCACGGCGTCAACCGACCTCGTGCCCCGGCTGGATGGCCTCGATGATCCGGGTGAATACCTGGTCCAGCGAGCCCACCCCATCGACCACGGTGAGCTGGCCATGCTGGCGGTAGAAGTCGATCACCGGCGCGGTCTGCTGGTCGTAGACGTTCAGGCGGTGGCGCACCGATTCCGGGGTGTCGTCCGCGCGGCCCTCGGCCTTCGCCCGGCCGGCGAGGCGCTCGATGATCTGCTCGTTGTCCACGGTGAGCTGCACCGCGGCATCGAACTTCTGCCCGAGGCTTTCCAGCAGTTCGTCCAGCGCCGCGGCCTGGGCCAGGTTGCGCGGGTAGCCGTCGAGGATGAAGCCGGCGCGGGTGTCGTCGCGGGAGAAGCGGTCCTTCAGCATGCCCAGCAGGATGGCGTCGCTGACCAGGTCGCCGCGCGCCATCACTTCCTTGGCCTGCAGGCCCAACGGGCTGCCGGCGGCCACTTCGGCGCGCAGCAGGTCGCCGGTGGAGATGTGCGGCACCTGCAGGTGTTCCTTCAGTCGTGCCGCCTGGGTGCCCTTGCCGGAACCCGGCGCGCCCAACAAAACCAATCGCATCGCGTTGCTCCCGAATCGTGGGTTGGCCGCCCGCCCGCGCGGCCTTCGTCGCGGGCCAGCTTACCGTATCGTGTCCCCCGGAGTCCGGGCCGATGCGCGGCCCGGCGTGCGACTTTCGGAGGAGATCCGCATGCCCGCGGGAACCATGCTGTATGCCCAGAGCGGCGGCGTTACGGCCGTCATCAATGCCACCGCCTCGGCCGTGCTGCAGGCCGCGCGCGCGCGCAAGGTCAGGGTCCTGGCGGCCCGCAACGGCATCCTCGGCGCCCTGCGCGAGGAGCTGCTGGACACCTCCGCCCTGTCCACCGCCGAGGCCCGCGGCCTGGCCCACACCCCGGGCGGGGCCTTCGGCAGTTGCCGGGTCAAGCTGAAGTCGCTGGCCGACGACCGCGCGCGGTACGAACGCCTGCTGGAGGTGTTCCGCGCCCACGACGTGCGCTGGTTCCTCTACAACGGCGGCAACGATTCGGCCGACACCGCGCTCAAGGTCTCGCAGCTGGCCGCGGAGTTCGGCTACCCGCTGACCTGCGTCGGCGTGCCCAAGACCATCGACAACGACCTCGCGGTCACCGACTGCTGCCCCGGCTTCGGCTCGGCGGCCAAGTACACCGCGGTTTCGGTGCGCGAATGCGCGCTGGACGTGGCGGCGATGGCGGAGACCTCGACCAAGGTGTTCGTGTACGAGGCGATGGGCCGCCACGCCGGCTGGCTGGCGGCTGCCGCCGGACTGGCGGGCAATGGCCGTGACGAGGCGCCGCACCTGATCCTGTTCCCCGAACGCCCCTACGACGAGGCCGATTTCCTGGCCCGGGTGGACGCCGTGGTCAAGCGGGTCGGGTACTGCGTGGTGGTCGCCAGCGAGGGCATCCGCACCGCCGATGGGCGCTTCGTGGCCGATGCCGGCGGCGGGAAGGATGGCTTCGGCCACACCCAGCTCGGCGGGGTGGCGTCGCACCTGGCCGGGCGCGTCAAGGACGCCCTGGGCCACAAGGTGCACTGGGCGCTGCCCGATTACCTGCAGCGCTCCGCCCGCCACCTGGCCTCGCGGACCGACCTCGAGCAGGCGATGGCAGTCGGCCGGGCGGCGGTGGAATGCGCCCTCAACGGCCAGAACGCGGTGATGCCGGTGATCGTGCGCGATGCCGACGCGCCGTATCGCTGGCATGTCGACATCGCCCCGCTGGCCCGCATCGCCAACCATGAGAAGACCATGCCGAAGGGCTTCATCCGACCGGACGGCTACGGCATCACCGCAGCGGCGCGACGCTACCTGCAACCGCTGGTCGCCGGCGAGGCCTACCCCCCGTATGTCCGGGATGGACTGCCGGATTACGTTGTCCCCAGAATCCGGGCGATCCGTCGCAAGCTGCCCGTCTGGAATGGCTGACCCGCACCGCCTAGACTGCCGCCGGGGCTGGTCCCGTACTCTTCACGTCAATGGGGAACGCATGAAATCCGCAAGCATCGCCGCCGCGCTCGCCGTGGCCTTGGCCACGTTGAGTTCGTCCGCCCACGCCCAGTGGAGCAAGAAGCAGAATGATCCGCAGGGTGCCGCCGCCGGCGCAAACGCGAAGGGCGCCGCCGCCAACCTCGAATACTGCGACGAACCGATGGGCACCATCGCGGTGGTCGAAGAGCAGGAAGGCGACTGGTACCGCTATCTCCGCAGCGACCTCAACCTGCCGTCCACCATCCCGGTGATCCGCATGATCATCCAGCAGTCGAACTGCTTCGTGGTGGTCGAGCGCGGCCGCGCGATGCAGAACATGATGCAGGAGCGCGCCCTCATGGACAGCGGCGAACTGCGCGAGGGCAGCAGCTTCGGCAAGGGCCAGATGGTCGCCGCCGACTACACCATCAACCCCAGCATCAACTTCTCGCAGAGCAACGCGGGCGGCATCGGCGGCGTGCTCGGTGCTTTCGGCGGCCGTCTCGGCGCGGTCGGTGCGGTCGTGGGCGGCCTGAAGTTCAAGAAGGCGGAGACGATGCTGACCATGATCGACAACCGGTCCGGCGTGCAGATCGGCGTCGCCCAGGGCAATGCCACCAAGACCGACTTCGGCTTGGGCATCGGCGGCGGCGGCAGCGGCGGCTTCGGCGCGCTGGGCGGCTACAGCAGCACGCCCGAGGGCAAGGCCCTGGCCGCGGCGTTCGCCAATGCCTACAACAACCTCGTGCGTGCGATGCGCGACTACAAGCCGCAGCAGGTCGAGGGCGGCCTGGGCAAGGGCGGGAAGCTCAAGGTCGGCGACTGAGCCGACGCGCCTTGCGGCCACCAACGCCCGGCGATGCCGGGCGTTGTCGTTTGCGGCAGACTGGCCGCATGCCGATCCTCCAGGTCAAGGCCAAGCCGAATGCCCGCGTGTCCGCCTTGACCCGCCAGGAGGACGGCAGCTGGCTGGCACAGCTGAAGTCGCCGCCGGTGGACGGCAAGGCGAACGCGGAACTGATCGAGCTGGTGGCGCGCACGTTCGGCTGCGCGAAATCCAGCGTCACCGTGAAGTCGGGCGCCGGCGCGCGGTACAAGCGTGTGCAATTTCCCGACTGACGCAGAGCGCCCGTTCCTGCATGATGCGGCGCGTCGTCCGCTTCCAGTCCCGCCATGCCCGTCATGTTGCTCCGCTTGGTTGCCTGCCTGCTTGCCCTGCTCCCATGCGCGGCCATCGCACAGGATCCTGCCCCTCAACCGATTCCGGCGCCGGTGGAAACCACCTGCGCCGCGCCGTGCCTACATGCCGGCACGGTGATCGACCTCGAACTCGCCGAGGTCGTGTCGTCGCTGCGCAACCAGCGCGGCGACCGCTACGCGCTGCGCACCACGTCCCCGCTGGTCATCGATGGCCAAGTGGTCGCCCCTGCCGGCCTGGAGGTGGAGGGCGCGGTCGTGCACGCCAACAAGAGCCGCAGCGGCGGCCAGGCCGGCGAGCTGCTGCTGGCCGCGCGCCGTTTCGAGGTGGAGGGCCGCGTCGTCCCACTCAAGGGGATGAAGCTCGGCGCGTCCGGGCGGGACCGTAGCAATGAAGCCCTCGCCGCCTCCTTCGTGATCGGGCCGTTCGCCATGTTCATGCGCGGCAAGGAGATCGAGATCCCGGTGGGCACGCTGGCGCATGCCAAGGTCGCCAGCGACGTCTCGTTCGCACCCGCCTCGCCCCAAAACGCCGAAACCCTGCCGGAAACGGCGCCGCCAACCCCCGCACCACTCGACTGAGGAATCCCATGCGTCATTTGCGTCCGCTGTTCATCGCCACCGTTCTCTGCATCGCTCCCGTCGCCCACGCCCAGGACGCCGCGGCGCAAACGCCCCCCGCAGCACAGGCTGAAACCCCGGCGGCTGCGCCCGCCGCCAGCGGGCTGATTCCCGCACCGGCAGCCGGCAAGGGCCAGGTGGTGTTCTTCCGCGAGAAGAAGTTCGTCGGCGCAGCCATGAGCTACAAGGTCCGCGAGGGCGAGGCCGAACTCGGCAAGCTGTCGAATGGCAGCTACCTGGTCCTGGAGGTGGAGCCGGGCACGCACCAGTACCACATGCAGGGCGAGACCAAGGACGTGCTCACCCTCGAGGTCGAAGCCGGCGAGACCTACTACGTGCAGGGCGGCATCAGCATGGGCGTGCTGGCCGGTCGACCGAACCTGTCGCCGTCGGACCAGGCTGCCTTCGAGGCGATGGCCCCGAAGCTCAAGAAGCGTTGAGCCCAGCGCCTGCCGGGGACGCGCTGTCCTCGGCGGGCCGGTTCCCGGACGGGATCAGCGACAGCCCTTCCCTTCGACCTGCATCGCCACCGCGAACATCGGCAGGGCGTTGAGGTCGCCGGCCTTGGCGGCATCCAGTCCATCCTTGAGGTAGATCCGCGAGCGCCCCTGGGCATCCAGCTTGGGGGGCGCGTTGCCGGCCTCCTTGCGCCAGATCCGCACGACCGCCTGTTGCCCCGGGCACGCCGCGCTGGGCACCCGGATCACGTCATTGAGTCGCCAGCCGCCCGCGGCGGTCGGCTTGGCTTGGGCGGCGTCGACCAGCCGTGCGCGCGGCGCGCAGCGTTCGCTGGTGCGCACCGCAGCGAAGCGATAGGGCGTCTTGGCATCCGTCGTGAATTGACCCTCGAGGCGCGCGCAGGCCTCGGGGATGGTGCGCAGGGCATGCACGACCCCGGTGGCCTGCGGTGCCGCGGGCGGGCGCTGGATCTCGGGAACCGGGTCGGCGGCACTGGCGGCCCCTGCGACAGCGAGCGACAACAACAGCATGTGCGAGCGCAGCATCGGGCAACTCCATCGGGATATCCAAGGCCGCGCAGCGTGACACCGGCCGGCTTAACCACGCATCGACGCGCCGGAGTTTGACCGGACCCGGCTGCCTCCGACGCCGCGCTGTGCGATAGTCGGGAGGTTGCCCGCCGGGGGCGGGCACGACAACCAGAAACTTCCATGTCGAACACTCCGGGGAGGGGTTTCATGCTGGAGCAACAAGGTTTGGTCCTGGCGCTCGTCTGCGCCGTCATCGCCATCGCATACGGCCTGTGGGCGGCCGCCTGGATCAACAGGCAACCCGCCGGCAACCAACGCATGCAGGAAATCGCCGGCGCGATCCAGGAAGGCGCGCGCGCCTACCTCAACCGCCAATACATGACGATCGCGGTCGCCGGCGTCGTCCTGTTCTTCCTGATCGGCGTGTTCCTGAGCTGGTACACGGCGATCGGCTTCGCGATCGGCGCGATCCTGTCCGGCGCCGCCGGCTACATCGGCATGAACGTGTCGGTGCGCGCCAACGTGCGCACCGCCGAAGCCGCGCGCAGCGGCATGGGCCCGGCGATGAACGTGGCCTTCAAGGGCGGCGCGATCACCGGCATGCTGGTGGTCGGCCTCGGCCTGCTGGGCGTGGCCGGCTACTACTTCGTGCTGCAGCGCATGGGCCTGTCGCAGGCCGACAACCTGCACGCGCTGGTGGGCCTGGCCTTCGGCTCCTCGCTGATCTCGATCTTCGCGCGCCTGGGCGGCGGCATCTTCACCAAGGGCGCGGACGTCGGCGCCGACCTGGTGGGCAAGGTCGAGGCCGGGATCCCCGAGGACGACCCGCGCAACCCCGCGGTGATCGCGGACAACGTGGGCGACAACGTCGGCGACTGCGCCGGCATGGCCGCCGACCTGTTCGAGACCTACGCGGTCACGGTGATCGCCACCATGCTGCTGGGCGGCATGCTGATGGCGCCGGGCAGCGTGGACTTCGCCGGCAAGAACGCGGTGCTCTACCCGCTGGTGCTCGGCGGCGTGTCGATCATCGCCTCGATCATCGGCGCGGCCTTCGTCAAGGTCAGCGGCGACAAGCCCAACATCATGGGCGCGCTGTACAAGGGCGTGATCATCTCGGCGGTGCTCGCGGCGATCGCGTTCTACCCGATCACCACCCAGCTGATGGGCGACAACGCGCACGGCGCGATGAACCTCTACGTGTGCGCGCTGATCGGCCTGTTGCTGACCGGCGTGATCGTGTGGATCACCGAGTACTACACCGGCACCCAGTACAAGCCGGTGCAGCACGTCGCGAAGGCGTCCACCACCGGCCACGGCACCAACATCATCGCCGGCCTCGGCGTGTCGATGAAGTCGACCGCGCTGCCGGTGGTCGCAGTCTGCCTGGCGATCTGGTTCTCCTACCTGCACGGTGGCCTGTACGGCATCGCGATCGCCGCGACCTCGATGCTGTCGATGGCCGGCATGATCGTGGCGCTCGACGCCTACGGCCCGATCACCGACAACGCCGGCGGCATCGCGGAGATGTCGGAGCTGCCGCCGGAGGTGCGCAACATCACCGACCCGCTGGACGCCGTGGGCAACACCACCAAGGCGGTGACCAAGGGCTATGCGATCGGGTCGGCCGCGCTGGCCGCGCTGGTGCTGTTCGCCGACTACACCCATAACCTCGAAGCCGCGCACGGCGGCATGAAGTTCGTCTTCGACCTGTCCGACCACCGCGTGATCATCGGCCTGCTGATCGGCGGCCTGATCCCGTACCTGTTCGGCGCGATGGCGATGGAGGCCGTGGGCCGCGCCGCGGGCAGCGTGGTGGAGGAAGTACGCCGCCAGTTCCGCGAGATCAAGGGGATCATGGACGGCACCGGCAAGCCGCAGTACGACAAGGCCGTGGACATGCTGACCAAGGCCGCGATCAAGGAAATGATCGTGCCGTCGCTGCTGCCGGTCGCGGTGCCGATCATCGTCGGCCTGCTGCTCGGCCCGGAGGCGCTGGGCGGCCTGCTGATCGGCACCATCGTGACCGGCATCTTCGTCGCGATCTCGATGACCACCGGCGGCGGCGCCTGGGACAACGCCAAGAAGTACATCGAGGACGGCCACTTCGGCGGCAAGGGCTCCGAGGCGCACAAGGCGGCGGTCACCGGCGACACCGTGGGCGATCCCTACAAGGACACCGCCGGCCCGGCGGTCAATCCGCTGATCAAGATCATCAACATCGTGGCGTTGCTGATCGTGCCGCTGCTGCCGGTCTCGTCCACCGGCGCCGACGCAGCCGCGGCACCGGTGGCGATC
>JAFLEC010000096.1 GCA_017302095.1 Lysobacterales bacterium
GGCGGTCGGTGGTCGTGGTGGGGCAGCGTGGCCGCCGGCCTGTTGGCCGCCTACGCGGTGTTCCAGGTCAGCGTGCCCGGCCGCTCGCCTGCGTGGGCCTGGTTGCCGGTGCCGGCGGCGGTCGCCTGGTTCGCCGGTATGGGCTGGGGTTGCCTGGCCCAGCTCCGCGCCGATGGTGGCGTCTCGCTGGGCCTCGGCAGCTGGCACTGCGCGCTGGCGATCACCCTGGTCAGCACGCCGATGCTGCTCGTCATGCTGCTGCTGGTGCGGCATGCCGGCGTGGTGCGGCCGGTGGCGACCGCGGTGCTGGCGATGCTCAGCGCCGCTGGCCTGTCGTCGGCCGCGGTGAGCCTGGTCCACGGCCACGAGAGCGCGTTGCTCACCCTCGCCTGGCACGGGGGCGTCGTGGTGTTGCTGTGCGCTGCGGCGTGGATCAGCGGCCGTCCGTTGCTGGCCTGGATCGGCTACGCGCGTCGCTGAGCAGGGCGCGACTTACCAGCTGAACAGCTTGTAGTAGGTCAACGGGCCGTCCTTGCCATCGCGCGCATCGACCACCCCGTCGCCATTGCGGTCGTAGATGTAGTACGTCGGTCCGCGGAACGGCACCACCTTCACCATCTTCAGCACGCCGGCGACGCGGTATTCGGTGATGGTGTCGCCGTTGGCCTCGGTGCGGCTCGCGGCGACGGCGTCCTTCGGCAGGGTCGACTCCGGCGTGGCGGTCGCGCAGGCGGCCAGCAGCAGGGCGGCGGCGAGGGGCAGGGCAAGGCGCATCGCGGCATCCTCGTGGGGGAGGCATGCAGTATGCGCGATGCCCACCGACTCAGGCATCGGCCGGCGTCGGCGCCTCCAGTTCGAGGAATCCGCCCGACTGCCGCTGCCACAGCTGCGCGTACAGGCCGCCGCGCGCGAGCAGTTGCTCGTGGGTGCCCGCCTCGACGATCCGGCCCGCGTCCATCACCACCAGCCGGTCCATCGCGGCGATGGTGGACAGGCGGTGGGCGATGGCGATCACCGTCTTGCCCTGCATCAGCCGGTACAGGTTCTCCTGGATCACGGCTTCGACCTCCGAATCCAGCGCCGAGGTCGCTTCGTCCAGCACCAGGATCGGCGCGTTCTTCAGCAGCACCCGCGCGATCGCGATGCGCTGGCGTTGGCCGCCGGACAGCTTCACCCCGCGTTCGCCGACCTGCGCGTCGTAGCCGCGCCGGCCCTTGGCATCGACCAGCTCGGCGATGAAGGCTTCGGCGTTGGCCTGGCGCGCGGCCTCGACCATCTCCGCGTCGCTGGCGTCCGGGCGGCCGTAGAGGATGTTCTCGCGCACCGAGCGATGCAGCAGCGAGGTGTCCTGGGTGACCACGCCGATCTGCGCGCGCAGCGCATCCTGCTGCACGCTGGCGACGTCCACGCCGTCCACGGTGATGCGGCCGGCCTCGACGTCGTGGAAGCGCAGCAGCAGGTTCACCAGCGTCGACTTGCCGGCGCCGCTGCGGCCGACGACGCCGATCTTCTCGCCCGGCGCGATGTGCAGGTCGAGGTGTTCGATCACCCCGCCGCCCTTGCCGTAGTGGAAAGCGACGTCGCGGAAATGGATCTCGCCACGCACCGGCGGCAGCGGCGGCGCGCCGGGTGCATCGTCGACGGTGGGCGGCAGCGAGATCGAGGAAATGCCGTCGTGCACGGTGCCGATGTTCTCGAACAGCGCCGACAGTTCCCACATGATCCAGTGCGACATGCCGAGCAGGCGCAGCGCCAGCGCCGAGGCCACCGCGACCGCGCCCACGCTGACCGAACCCTGCAGCCACAGCCAGACCCCGAGCGCGCCGACCGCGGCCAGCAGCGCCATGTTCAGCGCGTAGAGCAGGCTGTAGACGCTGGTCGCCAGCCGCATCTGCCGGTACACGGTGGCGAGGAAGCCATCCATCGCCTCGCGCGCGTAGGCCTGCTCGCGCCGCGAGTGCGAGAACAGCTTGACCGTGGCGATGTTGGTGTAGCTGTCGACGATCCGCCCGGTCATGGTCGAGCGCGCGTCCGCCTGCTGCTGCGAGACCTTGCCCATCCTCGGCACGAACCAGCGCATCAGCAGCGCGTAGCAGGCCAGCCATCCGGCGAACGGCAACATCAACCGCCAGTCCGCGCTCGCGGCGACCACCAGGGTGCCGCCGAAGTACACCAGCACGTAGTTGCCGATGTCGAACAGCTTGACCACGGTCTCGCGCACCGCCAGCGAGGTCTGCATCAGCTTGGTGGCGATGCGTCCGGCGAACTCGTCCTGGAAGTAGCCCATCGACTGCCGCAGCAGGTAGCGATGCACGTTCCAGCGGATCCGCATCGGGAAGTTGCCGAGCAGGGTCTGGTGCTGGACCGCCGAGTTCAGCCACACCAGCAGCGGCAGGCCGAGCAGGACCAGCGCCGCCATCGCCGCCAGTCG
Organism: Lysobacterales bacterium; assembly: GCA_017302095.1. Classification (GTDB taxonomy): domain Bacteria; phylum Pseudomonadota; class Gammaproteobacteria; order Xanthomonadales; family Xanthomonadaceae; genus Thermomonas. Next base: position 2,432 of record JAFLEC010000096.1, read on the forward strand.
CGGACCTTCGTCGGCGAGGAAGCGGGCCGTGCCGAGCGCATTCATGCGATCGACCAGCGCGCCCACGTAGGCATACAGCGCGACCTCCGCGACCGCGATCAGCCCGGTGGTCGCGGCCATCAGCAGCAGCCAGGGTTCGGCGCCACGCGTGTAGTGCCGGCAGAACGCGACCAGCGTCGCCGGCGGCTGGGTCGGCGGGGCGTCGGGGAAGGGGTCCAGGCGGCGTTCGAACCAGCGCAGCATCGGCGGCATCTCGGGGTGCAGGCGGGCATTCTGCCAGCGGGGCGCGCATGCGGGCCGCGCCTTACAATCCGCGCATGGCCAAGCTCGTGCTGATCGACGGTTCTTCCTACCTCTACCGCGCCTTCCACGCGCTGCCGCCGCTGAGCAACGCGGCCGGCGAACCGACCGGCGCGCTGTTCGGGGTGGTCAACATGCTGCGCGGCCACCTCAAGGAAAAGCCCGAGTACATCGCCTTCGTGGTGGATGCGCCCGGCAAGACCTTCCGCGACGACCTCTACCCCGACTACAAGGCGAACCGCCCGCCGATGCCGGAGGAGCTGCGTGCGCAGGTCGAGCCGATGATGGCGGTCGTGTCCGCGCTCGGCATCCCGATCATCCGCGAGTCCGGCGTGGAAGCCGACGACGTGATCGGCACGCTGGCGGTGCGCGGCGCGGAGGCCGGCATCGACGTGGTGGTCTCGACCGGCGACAAGGACATGGCGCAGCTGGTGCGCCCGCGGGTGTCGCTGGTGAACACGATGAGCGGCGGCAAGCTCGACTCCGACGATGCGGTCGTCGCCAAGTTCGGCGTGCGCGCCGACCAGATCGTCGACTACCTCGCGCTGATGGGCGACAGCGTCGACAACATCCCCGGCGTGCCCAAGTGCGGGCCGAAGACCGCCGCCAAGTGGCTGGCCGAATACGGTTCGCTGGATGGCGTGATCGCCAATGCCGACCAAGTCGGCGGCAAGATCGGCGAGGCCCTGCGCGAGGCGCTGCCGCGGCTGCCGTTGAACCGCGCACTCACCACCATCAAGACCGACGTGCCCTTGCACGCCGGCCCCGCCGAGCTGCACCTGCGCGAGCGCGATGTCGACGCGTTGCGCGTGCTGTACGCGCGCTACGGCTTCAACCAGGCGCTGAAGGAGCTCGATGGCGCCGGCGGCGCAGCGGTGATCGCCGGCGACAAGGAACCCGGGGTCACGCGTGGCGGTGGCTTCGTCGCCGCGCCGGCGGCGAGCGCCGCGGGCGACATCGATCCGGCCCTGTCGGCGCCGGGCGACTACGAAACGGTGCTGGCGCAGGCGCAACTCGATGCCTGGGTCGCGCGGCTGCAGGCCGCCGACGCCTTCGCCTTCGACACCGAGACCGATGCGCTGGACGCGATGCGCGCCAACCTGGTCGGCATCAGCCTGTGCGTCGAACCGGGCGCGGCCTGCTACATCCCGCTGGGCCACGATTACCCGGGCGCGCCACCGCAACTGCCGCGCGAGGCCGTGCTCGACGCCTTGCGCCCGCTGCTCGCCGATCCGGCCAAGCGCAAGGTCGGGCAGCACGGCAAGTACGACCTGCACGTGCTGCGCCGGCATGGGGTCGACGTCGCCGGCTATGCCGACGACACCCTGCTCGAAAGCTTCGTGCTGAATGCCGGCATCGCGCGCCACGACATGGATTCGCTGGCCCAGCGCCACCTCGGCTACACGACCGTCAAGTACGAGGACGTGGCCGGCAAGGGCGCCAAGTCGATCGCGTTCTCGCAGGTCGCCATCGACGACGCCACCCGCTACGCCGCCGAGGATGCCGACGTCACCCTGCGCCTGCACCGGGTGCTGTTGCCGAAGCTGGAGGCCGAGCCGTCGTTGCTGTCGGTGTACCGCGACATCGAGATGCCGTTGGTGCCGGTGCTCGCGCGGGTCGAGGCGAACGGCGTGCTGGTCGATGCCGGCGAGTTGCGCCGGCAGACCGCCGACCTGGGCCGGCGCATGCTGGCCGCGCAGCAGAAGGCGACCGAACTCGCCGGGCGCAGCTTCAACCTGGATTCGCCCAAGCAGCTCGGTGCGCTGCTGTTCGACGAGCTCAAGCTGCCGGCGCTGGTGAAGACCCCGAGCGGTGCGCCCTCGACCAACGAGGAAGCGCTGGAGGCGATCGCCGACCAGCACGAGTTGCCGCGCGTCATCCTCGAATACCGCGGGCTGGCCAAGCTGCGCAGCACCTATACCGAGAAGCTCCCGGAGATGGTCAACCCGGACACCGGGCGCGTGCACACCAGCTACCACCAGGCCGGCGCCGCGACCGGGCGGCTGGCGTCGTCGGACCCGAACCTGCAGAACATCCCGATCCGCAGCGACGACGGGCGCCGCATCCGCACCGCGTTCGTCGCGCCGCCGGGCCGCAAGCTGGTGGCCTGCGACTATTCGCAGATCGAGCTGCGGATCATGGCCCACCTCTCCGAAGACCCGGCGCTGCTGCGCGCATTCGCCGAGGGCGCCGATATCCATCGCGCGACCGCGGCGGAGGTGTTCGGCAAGCCGATCGACGCGGTCAGTGGCAACGAGCGCCGCGCCGCCAAGGCGATCAACTTCGGCCTCATCTACGGCATGGGCGCGTTCGGCCTGGCCCGCCAGCTCGGCATCGGCCGCGGCGAGGCGCAGGACTACATCGCGCTGTACTTCAGCCGCTACCCGGGCGTGCGCGACTACATGGAGCGCACCCGCCAGCAGGCGCGCGACCTGGGCTACGTCGAGACCGTGTTCGGCCGCCGCCTCGCGCTGGACTACATCCACTCGCGCAATGCGGCGCAGCGTGCGGGCGCCGAGCGCGCCGCGATCAATGCGCCGATGCAGGGCACCGCCGCCGACATCATCAAGCGCGCGATGGTGCAGGTGGACGCCTGGCTGGCCGGGCACCGCGACCGCGCGCTGATGATCCTGCAGGTCCACGACGAGCTGGTGTTCGAGGCCGATGCCGATTTCGTGCCGACCCTGCTGGAGCATGTGCCCGCGCTGATGGCCGGTGCCGCCCAACTGCGGGTGCCGCTGGTGGTGGACAGCGGGGTCGGCGCCAACTGGGACGAGGCCCATTGAGGGTGCCGGGTGATCCGGGGAAACCGCTCTGGAATGCGGGTTTCGGCGTTCCCGGATCGGCGCCATGAATCATTCCTGAACCCAACAGTTTTTTAACCCGGATCTTCACGAACCATCCATCCTGGGAATGGTCTTATCTCTCGCAACAGGTGCAACGCCTGTTGCCGATCACAACCCCTCCCCTGGTGTGATCACCGGAATGGCAGGTCCTCCCCAACCTGCGTTCCCCGGCCCCGCAGTCCCCCCCTGGCTGCGGGGCTTTTTTATGCGCCGCCTTTGGCGGTGCCTAAAAAACCCAAAGTTCGCTTCGCAAACTTTGGGCCCCGGCTAGTGCTTCCGTCCCGGCCCGGCTTGGCACAAGCCGGGCGTTCGTTTGGCCCGCGCGGCAGTGCCGCGCAAACGGGCCACCCTCACCCCCGCGCTTCGGGGGCGCCGCCCCCTTACCAAGGAGGCTCGGCTCCATGTGGGAATATCGCGGTCGAGAGGTCACTGGAGAATTCCGATGCCAGAGTTGTTCGAATTGTCGGCGCCGTGGTGGGTGTTCGTGCTGCGCGCGACGGCGATCTACGCGCTGGTGATGGTGCTGGTGCGCGTCTCCGGAAAGCGCGCGGTGGGGCAGTTCACGCCATTCGACCTGGTCCTGCTGATCCTGATCGGCAATGCGGTGCAGAACGGGATCAACGGCGGCGACAACTCGCTGACCGGGGCCGCGATCATGGCCACGACTCTGATCGCGCTGAACTACGGGGTCGCGTTCGTGACGGCACGCAGCCGCCGCGCCGAGCGCCTGGTCGAGGGCGAGCCGGTCGTGCTGGCGCGCGATGGCAAGCTCTTCGACCACGTGCTGCGCCGCGAGCTGGTCAGCCAGAGCGACTTCCGCGAGGCGCTGCGGATGAACAGCATCGAGGATGTCGCCGAGGTCGAACTGGCGCTGCTGGAAACCAATGGCCACATCAGCGTGGTGCCGCGCAAGCGCGACTGACGATGGCGGGGGCCGGTCAGGCGCCGCCGGGGCCGGCTTCGCCCAGCCAGTCCCGCGGGCGCAGGTAGTCGGCCAATCGCGCCTCGGCGCTGCCGGCCTCCGCTGCGTAACCGTATTCCCAGCGCACCAGCGGCGGCAGGCTCATCAGGATCGACTCGGTGCGCCCGCCGCTCTGCAGGCCGAAATGGGTGCCGCGGTCGAACACCAGGTTGAACTCGACGTAGCGGCCGCGGCGGTACAGCTGGAACTGGCGCTCGCGCTCGCCCCAGGGCGTGTCCTTGCGGCGCGCGACGATCGGCAGGTAGGCGTCGAGGAAGCCGTCGCCGACGGCGCGCAGGTAGCCGAATTCGGCGTCGAAGTCGCCGTGCAGGTCGTCGAAGAACAGGCCGCCGACGCCGCGGGTCTCGTCGCGGTGCTTGAGGAAGAAGTACTCGTCGCACCAGCGCTTGTGCGCGGCGTAGCGCGCCTCTCCGCCGAACGGCGCGCACAGGTCGCGGGCGGTGCGGTGCCAGTGCTGGACGTCCTCGTCGAACGGATAGAACGGGGTCAGGTCGAAGCCGCCGCCGAACCACCAGGCCACGGTTTCGCCATCGCGCTCGGCGCGGAAGTGGCGGACGTTGGCGTGCGTGGTGGGGACGTAGGGGTTGCGCGGGTGGAACACCAGCGAGACGCCGACCGCGCGCCACGAGGCACCGACCAGTTCCGGCCGCGCCGCGGTGGCCGATGGCGGGAGTTGCGTGCCCGACACGTCGGAGAAGCCGATGCCGGCCTGCTCGAACACCCCGCCGTCGCGCAGGATGCGGGTGCGTCCGCCGCCGCGCAGGTGGGTGCTGGCGTCGTCGTCCGCGCGCTGCCAGGCGTCCTCGACGAAGCGGGCACCACCGTCGGCGTGTTCGATCGCCGCGCAGATGCGGTCCTGCAGGCCGGTGAGGTAGTCGCGGACGCTGTCGAGCGTGGGGAGGGCGGTCATGCGCGCATTGTAAGTGCGCGCACGTGCGCGGCTCACTCGCGCAGCCGCGGCACGCCGTGGACGTCGCGATCCTCGATCGCGGCGGTATCCGCGATGACCTGGCGCAGGTCGCGACCGGCGAGGTCGACGACCGCCTCGCCGCGCTGGCTGCGGAGCGCGTTCGCATAGGCCTGGGGCGCACGCGCTTCGTCGCCGAGCTGCAGCGCGCCGTCGCCGAGCGCTTCCCAGGCCGCGGCCTCGCCGCCCTGCGCGATCGCGCGATGCAGCCAGGCATCAGCCTG
>JAFLEC010000097.1 GCA_017302095.1 Lysobacterales bacterium
CCTCGCTGCCTGCACCGCGGCGCAGCCACCCGCACCGCAGACGCCGGTTCCGCAAGCCGTTCCCCCGAGCCAGGAGGCCCCGATGGCCAAGCGTGCGCCCGGCGACGCCACCCCGCCGATGACCGTGTTCCGCGCGTTCGGCAACGAGCCGTTCTGGAACGTCAACGTCGAGGGCGACACCCTCACCTTCACCACCCCGGACGACCCGGTGGGCGTGGCGATGCAGGGCGGCCGGCGCGCGGTGGATGGCGGCATCGAGCTGCACGGCACGCATGCGGGCAAGGCCTTCACCCTGTCGGTGGCGCCGGGCGAATGCAGCGACGGCATGTCCGACGAGGTGTACGCGATGACCGCGCGCTTCCACTTCGGCGACATGGACTACACGGGCTGCGGCGAAGCCGCCAAGTAAGGCTTACAGCGCGGCGAGCCGGGCGCCGTCGGCATCCACCCGCAGCACCGATCCCTGCTCGTACCAGTCGCCGAGCACGATGCGCGTGTTGCCGTGGCCTTCGTCGTGGACTGCCGGCCGGTGGGTGTGCCCGTGGATCATGCGCTGCACGCCGTAGCGCGCGAACCAGGCCTGCACGGTCGCAGGCGCGACGTCGGTGATCGCTTCCGATTGCCCGCTGGCCTGCAGTTCGCCGTAGCGCGCCTGGCTGGCGGCGCGCGCCTGCGCGGCGAAGGCGAGCCGCGCCTGCAGCGGCTGGGCCAGGAACTGCGCCTGCCAGCGCGGATCGCGGGTCTGCGCGCGGAAGGCCTGGTAGGCGATGTCGTCGGTGCACAGCAGGTCGCCGTGCAGGAGCAGGGTGGGTGTGCCGTGCAGCACCACCACCGCCGGATCCGGCAGCAGGCGCATCCCGCAACGCCGCGCATACGCGGCGCCGAGCAGGAAGTCGCGGTTGCCGCGGATGAAGTACGCGGGCACGCCGCTGTCGGTCAATGCGCGCAGCTTGTCGGCCACATGGGCGCCGGCCTCCGAGGGATCGTCGTCGCCGACCCAGGCCTCGAACAGGTCGCCGAGGATGTACAGCGCGTCGGCCTGGCGCGCCTCGCCGTCGACGAAGCGCCCGAACAACGCGGTGATCTCGGGCCGCGACGGGTCGAGGTGGAGATCGGAGACGAACAGGGTGGTCATGCGGCATTGTAGGGACTCGCTCCCTCCCTTTCGCGTAGCGAAGGGGAGGGTTGGGGAGGGGTCGCTCTCCACTGCCACGAGCACCCCCTCCCAGCCTCCCCCTTGCGCTGCACGCAAAGGGGAGGAGTGGATTGCCGGCTAAAATGTGCGCACTCCGTTCGACAGCCTGCCCATGACCGTCCGCACCCGCTTCGCCCCCAGTCCCACCGGCTACCTGCACATCGGCGGCGCGCGCACCGCGCTGTACTGCTGGCTGGAAGCGCGCCGCAAGGGTGGGCAGTTCATCCTGCGGATCGAGGACACCGATCGCGAGCGCAGCACCCAGGCGGCGATCGACGCCATCCTGCAGGCGATGGACTGGCTGGGCCTGGACTACGACGAGGGTCCGATCTACCAGACCCATCGCCTCGACCGTTACCGCGACGTCGCCGAGCAGCTGGTCGCCTCGGGCCACGCCTACTACGCCTACGAGACCAAGGAAGAACTCGAAGCAATGCGCGAGGCGGCGATGGCCGCCGGCGAGAAGCCGCGCTACAACGGCGCCTACCGCGATGCCAACGCCGGCTGGCGCGACGATCCGAACCGGGTGATCCGTTTCCGCAACCCGACCGACGGCGTGGTCGCATGGGACGACAAGGTCAAGGGACGCATCGAGATCGCCAACAGCGAGCTCGACGACCTCGTGATCTTCCGCAGCGACGGCTACGCCACCTACAACTTCGCGGTGGTGGTGGACGACATCGACATGCGCATCAGCGACGTGGTGCGCGGCGACGACCACGTCAACAACACCCCGCGCCAGATCAACATCTACCAGGCGCTGGGTGCGCCGGTGCCGCACTTCGCGCACCTGCCGATGATCCTCGACGAGCAGGGCGCCAAGCTGTCCAAGCGCACCGGTGCCGCCGACGTCATGCAGTACCGCGATGCCGGCTACCTGCCGCATGCGCTGCTGAACTACCTGGTGCGCCTCGGCTGGTCGCACGGCGACCAGGAAGTGTTCTCGATCGCCGAGATGCAGTCGCTGTTCGACCTCGCCGACGTCAACGCCAAGGCCGCGCGGCTGGACATGGCCAAGCTCGGCTGGCTCAACCAGCAATACCTGAAGTCCGACGATCCGGACGCGGTGGCGACCCACCTCGCCTGGCACCTCGCGCAGCACGGCTACGACCTCGCCAAGGGCCCGAAGCCGGCCGACCTCGTCATCGCCCTGCGCGAGCGCGCGCAGACGCTCAAGGAAATGGCGGAGAAATCCGCGGTCTGGTTCCAGCCGCTCACCACCTACGACGACGCGGCCGTGGCCAAGCACTTCAAGGCCGAGGCCCGCGCCCCGCTGGCGGAGATGCGGGCGCGGCTGGCCGCACTCGCGGACTGGTCGCCCGCACCGATCCACGACGTGGTGAAGGCAGTGTCCGAGGCGCTCGGCATCGGCATGGGCAAGATCGCGCAGCCGCTGCGCGTGGCCATCACCGGCACCCAGGTCAGCCCCGACATCGGCTGGACCATTTACCTGTGCGGGCGCGACGAGGCGTTGGCGCGGATCGACGCCGCCCTTGCGATGCTGCCCGGGGGCCCCTAAGTCCTTCCCATGGCCCATCCGCACGCCTGCACCGATCCCTCGCACCACGTCGACGACGCGGCGGGCTTCGTGCACGCGGTGGAACGCGCCTGCGCCGAGCGCGGGCTGCGCCTGACCGCGATCCGCCTGCGGGTGCTCGCCCTGGTGGCCGAGGCCGGCAAGCCGATCAAGGCCTACGACCTGCTCGAGCGCGTGCGCGAAGGCGAAGGCGCGGGCGCGGCGGCACCGCCGACGGTGTATCGCGCGCTGGATTTCCTGCTCGCCAACGGCTTCATCCACAAGCTCGAGTCGATCAACGCGTTCGTGGCCTGCCACCACCCGAACGCGGCCCAGCACTCGGTGCCATTCCTGATCTGCGACCGCTGCCATGCGGCGACCGAGCTGGAGGATGCCGGCATCGTCGGCCAGCTGGACGCGGCCGCCCGCGCGCTGGGTTTCGCGCCGCAGGCGCAGACGCTGGAAGTGCACGGCCTGTGCGCGCGTTGCGCGCGCACAGGCTGAGCCTCGATCAGAAGCCGTCGTTCAGAAGAACACCCGCACGCCGAAGCCGATGCTGCGTCCGGGCAGCATCACCGCGTCCTTGAGGAACGAGGTGTGCACGCGCGCCCGCTGGTTGGTCAGGTTGGTCGCGTCCGCGAACAGTTCCCAGCTCAGGCGGTCGGTATCGAAATGCCGGCTCGCGTGGGCGTCCACCATCGTGAAGCCTGCGGTCGCGGTTTCGTCCTCGGCCACCTTGTCCTGGCGGTTGGTGCGGGTCGCGCCCAGCGAGGCGCGCCAACCCGCGTGTTCCCAGCGCAGCTGCGCGCCGAAGCGCGACGGCGCGATGCGCGGCACGTTGCCGCCGTCCTTGAAGGTCGCGCGCACGGTGTCGCCGAACACCCGCAGGTCCCAGTCGCCGGCGTCGTTCTGCGCGAGGTGGAACATCGCCTCGCCTTCCAGCCCGCGGAAGCGCGCATCGCCCTGCGACCACTGGCGGATCGGCAGGAATTCGTCCTCTTCGTCCCAGTACCAGCTGTCGCCGGTCTCGGCCAGGTAGATGAAGTCGTTGAAGCGGTTGTAGTAGGCGGACACCTTCGCATCCACCCAGTCGGCCTGGTACTGCAGGCCGACCTCGAACTGGTTCGCCGCTTCCTTGCCGAGGCCGGGGTTGCCGACTTCGTAGGCGAGCGTCGCGATGTGCGGGCCGTCGGAGAACAGTTCCTCCTCGACCGGCGCGCGTTCGGCATGGTCGAGGTTGGCGGTGAGCCGCCACTGCTCGTTCAACTTCCAGCCCCCCGCCAGCGACAGGCTGACCGGCGTGAAGCTGCGGCTGTCGCCACCGACCGGCGACGACTTCACCTTGTCCACGCGCGCGCCGAGGTCCAGCTGGAAGTCGTTCCAGGTGTGGCGGGCGACGCCGAACACGCCGTAGGCGCGGGTGCTGGTCTCGGGCACGAAGGATTCCTCGCCGACGGCGGCGAAGGTGCTGGCCGAACCCTGCAGGCCCAATGCGCCCTGCCAGCCGCCGGCGCTGCCGAATGTCGCCTCGACCCGGCCTTCGTTGGCGTTCTTGCTGAAGATGGTGCCGGGCGCGTCGCCCTCGAACTCGGTGTGGTCGTAGCTGGTGTGCGCGAACGAGAAGCGCAGCCCGTTGCCCTCGCCCCACAGGTCACGCAGGGCGCCCTTGGCCTCGTAGCGATCCTGGTGCAGCTTCAGCGATACCCCGCGTTCGCCGGCGGCCGGGTCGCCGGGTTCGCCCGGATTGCCGTACTCGTCCTCGAAGCGCGAGGCGGAGAGGCCGACGAAGCCCCAGTCGCCCAGCAGCGAGCCGCCGACCGCGCCGGAGCGGGTATCGAGGAACGAGTTGACCTGGCGGCCGTCGGGGGTGTCGTAGTCCGGGGCGTGGCGATAGACCGCATCCGCATGCAGGGCGAAGGCCTCGGTCCCGCCGTCGACGCGGGCCATCGTGGTGTTGCCACCCTGGTCGCCGGTGAAGAACCGCGTTTCGGCGCGGCCGCTGAAACCGTTGTCGATGGCGTATTCGGCGATCCGCCCATCCACCATGTTGACCGCGCCGCCGATCGCGCCACTGCCGTACAGCAGGGTCGACGGGCCCTTCAGCACCTCGATCTGGTCGGCGAGGAACGGTTCGATGGTGGTGGCGTGGTCCTGGCTGACGGTGGACACGTCCTGGCTGGACAGGCCGCCGTCGAGCACCGCGACGCGCGGGCCGTCCATGCCGCGGATGATCGGGCGACCGACGCCCGGGCCGAAGTTGGAGCTCTGCACGCCGGGCAGGGTGGCCACGGTCTCGCCGAGGGTGGCCGCGCGGCTTTCGTCGAGGCGTTCGCCGGTGAGGACCTCGACCGGCTTGCTCAGGGTCTCGGCGGTGTCCTGCAGGGCGCTGGCGGTGACCACCACGCCGCCGAGGTCCTTGATGTGTTTGTCGCCTGCCTTGTCCTGCGCATGCCGGGTATCGGAGGCCGGGGCGGCCTGCTGGCCGGTCGGCGCTTCCTGCGCCTGTGCGGCGGCCAGCGGCGCGAGGGCGAGCGAGAGGGCTAGGGACAGGCTGGCGCGCTTGAGGGGGGAGCGGGATTCACGCATGGGATGGCAGGGTCCGGTAGGCGGGTGGCGTCAAAAATGTTATAACATATCAATTCAAGATCGCGACCCCTGCCAGACGTCACCCCTGCCGCCCATGAGTCCCCGCCACCACGCCCTGCTCGACCGCCTCGGCGCGACCGGTTCGCTGCTGTGCGCGCTGCATTGCGCGTTGCTGCCGGTGGTGATCGCGCTGCTGCCCTCGATCGGGCTTGCTAGCCTCCTCGGTGAGCGGATTGAGGCCGCCTTCGTCTTGTTCGCCAGCGCGGTCGGGCTGTACAGCTTGGTCTCCGGCTATCGCCGGCACCGCCTGTGGCAGGCATTGGCGCTGATGGCGCCGGGCCTGGCGATCCTCTGGGTCGGCGTGCTGGTGCCCGCGATCCACCATAGCCAGTGGCCGCATGCCGTGGTCATGACCATCGGCGGCACCCTGGTGGGGCTGGCGCACCTCGCCAACCTGCGGATGAACGCTGGCCACGTCCACGGGCCCAGCTGCGCGCATTGATCCAGGCTGCGCCTGGATCAACCCAAGGTGTGCTGCGCACACGCTTGGGCCCCGCTACGTGCCTCCGAACCCCCGCCCCTGCGCGGCGCCCCCTTACCAAGGGGGCTAGAGCAGGACCCAGGCTGCGCCTGGATCAACCCAAGGTGTGCGGCGCACACACTTGGGCCCGCGATGCGCTTCCGAACCCCCGCCCCTGCGGGGCGCCCGCTTACCAAGGGGGCTAGAGCACGATCCCGGCTGCGCCGGATCAACCCAAGGTGTGGCGTGCGCCTCCGGACCCAGCCCCGGCGGAGGCCGCAGGCCGGCCCGGGATGGCGACGTGCTAGAATCCGCGCCCTCGCGCGTGGCGCGATCCATTCACTCGATTCGATCCAGGAGCAACACCATGGGCAAGGGCGACCGCAGGACCGCCAAGGGCAAGCGCTACAACTCCAGCTACGGCAACGCCCGCACGCGGACGGTGACCAAGGCGGCGGGCACCGCGACCGCTCCGGTGGCCAAGAAGGCGACCAAGACCGTGGCCAAGGCCCCGGCCAAGAAGGTCGTGGCGAAGAAGGCCGCCAAGGAATAAGCCTCCCCGCCGGGAGGAGATCAAGCCCCGCCCAGGCGGGGCTTTTTCGTTTGCGGGATCGGTGGCGGGCTCAGCGGCCCGCGCCGGCCTCGATCGTGGTCCAGGCGCGCAGCAGGTTGCCGCCCAGGATCTTGCGGATGTCGGCATCGGCATAGCCGCGCGCCTGCAGGCCGGCGACCAGGTGGGGGAAGTCGGCCACCGTCTTCAGTTCCGGCGGCAGTTCGCCGTCCACGCCGTCGAAGTCCGAGCCGATGCCGACGTGGTCGATGCCGACCAGCTTCACGCCGTAGTCGATCTGGTCCAGCACCTGCGCCAGCGTGCTCGCGCGCGGCGGGTGCGCCGCATCCCAGGCGGCATCGAACGCCTTGCGGTCCTGCTCCGGCTTGCCTTCCGCCTTGAGCGCGGCGTTGCGCCGGTTGAAGTCGTTGATCGCGCGGAAATGCGCCTGGGTGTCGGCGGCGCTGGCGGGATCGATGAAGGCGGTGCCGAACGGCACCTGGATGACCCCACCCTTGGCCGCGACCAGCCGCGCGATCTCATCGCTGATATTGCGCTCGAAGCCCGGGGTGAAGTGACGGAATGCGGAATGGCTGGCGATCACCGGCACCGTGCTCAGCGCGATCGTCTCTTTCGCCGAGGCATCGCCGAGGTGCGACACGTCGACCATGATCCCGAGCCGGTTCATCTCCCGCAGCACCTCGCGGCCGTAGGGGCTCAGGCCATTCCAGCGCTTCTCCAGCGCGTACGACGAATCGGCGATGCGGTTGTTGGCGCTGTGCGCCAGGGTGATGTAGCGCACGCCGCGGTCGAAGAAGAACTGCAGGTTCTGCAGCCGGTCGCCGAGCGGTGCGCCGTTCTCCATGCCCAGCGGCAGCAGCACGCGGCCCCCCGCGCGCAGGCGCTCGACGTCGCGCGGCGAAGTCAGCACCGCGAACCTGTCCGGATGCCGCTGCGCCAGCGCTTCGACGCCGTCGATCATCGCGTTGGCGACCTGCCACGCGCTGCCGTCGTCGTCCTGCTTCGGCGAGGTGTAGATCGACATGAACGCGACATCCAGTCCGCCGGCACGCGCCTTCGGATAGTCGAACTCGCGGTCCTTCGCCTCGACGCCGAGGTCCGCCCATTTGTCCATCAGGATGCCGGGCGCATCGACGTGGGTATCCACGATCACCGCGTCGTGGGCCAGCCGGGTGGCGGCGTCCTGCGCGTGCGCGGCGGGCGCGGCGATGGCGAGGGCGGCAAGCAGCGAGACGGCGAGCAAGGCAGGGCGCATGGCGATGTCCAGGGAAGGGAGGCTCAGGCGAGCCGGCGGCCGCCGGCCCAGGAGGCGGCCAGCAGCGGCCCGCCCAACCAGTAGCAGAGTGCGGCCGGCTGGCGCA
>JAFLEC010000098.1 GCA_017302095.1 Lysobacterales bacterium
CCCGCCACTACGGCGAAGCGGGGGTCTTGTTGGACGTCGGCGCGGTGCGCCGGGTCGACCCGGCGCCGAACGCGTCCCCGGCCGCCGGCGCCATCGCGGCCGGGCGCCCGCAGGAACCGTTCCAGGGCAACCTGGACGGCCACTACACCTTCGACAACTTCGTCGAAGGCCGCAGCAACCAGCTCGGCCGCGCGGCTGCCTGGCATGCTGCCCAGAGGCCGGGCGATCGCGCCCACAACCCCCTGTTGCTGTACGGGGGGACCGGGCTCGGCAAGACCCACCTGATGTTCGCCGCGGGGAACCTGATGCGTCTGCGCAACCCGGGCGCCAAGGTGCTCTACATGCGCTCCAACGAGTTCTACAACGCGTTCTTCCGCGCATTGCAGGAGCGCACCGCCGATCAATTCAAACGCCAGTTCCACGGCATCGATGCGCTGCTGATCGACGACATCCAGTTCTTCGCCGGCAAGGACCGCACCCAGGAGGAGTTCTTCCACACGTTCAACGCGCTGTTCGACGGCAAGCAACAGATCATCCTGACTTGCGACCGTTACCCTCGCGAGGTCGAAGGCCTGGAGCCGCGGCTGAAATCTCGATTGGGCTGGGGGCTGTCGGTGGCGATCGACCCGCCGGACTTCGAGACCCGCGCACAGATCGTGCTGGCCAAGGCACGCGAGCGCGGGGCCGAAGTCCCGCCAGAGGTTGCCCAACTCATCGCCAAGAAGATGCGCAGCAACGTGCGCGAACTGGAAGGCGCGATCAACAAGCTGATCGCCGAGGCCGGCATGGCCGGCCGCCAGGTCACCCTCGCATTCGCCCAGGAGAGCCTGCGCGACCTGCTGCGCGCCCAGCAGCAGGCGATCAGCATCCCCAACATCCAGAAGGTCGTGGCAGACTACTACGGCCTGCAAATCAAGGATTTGTTGTCGAAACGGCGGACGCGGTCGCTGGCCCGCCCGCGCCAGGTGGCGATGGCGCTGGCCAAGGAACTGACCGAGCACAGCCTGCCGGAGATCGGCGATGCCTTCGCGGGCCGCGACCACACCACCGTGCTGCATGCTTGCCGGCAGGTCCGGCACCTCATGGAGACCGACGGCAAGTTGCACGAGGACTGGGAAAAACTGATCCGGAAACTCAGTGAGTGACTGCGGGGCAACCTGTGGACAAGTCCGCAAGGGGGCGCGACACACGATGTTATCCACAGCTTGCGCACCACCCGAAGGCTTGCCATCCACCGGCTTTCGAATCAGAAAAACGCTTATAAATCAAGCGCTTGAATGAGATATACCGATAATTCTGTCCTACCAGCACCACCGCTTTCTGATTTATCTCTGCATCTTCAAGAGCATCGGATGCCCGCACGCAGCGGGTCCAGGCATCGAACATTAGGGGTCGACATGCGGTTCTCCTTGCAACGCGAAGTCCTGTTGAAGCCGCTGGCGCAAGTCGTCAACGTGGTCGAACGTCGACAGACGCTGCCGGTCCTGGCCAACCTGCTGGCCAAGGTGCGGGATGGGCAACTGTCCCTGACCGGGACCGACCTGGAGGTCGAAATGGTGGCGCGGACGGCGGTGGAGGACGCCCAGGACGGTGAAACCACGATCCCCGCCCGCAAGCTGTTCGAGATCGTCCGAGCGCTGCCCGACGGCAGCAAGGTCACCATCAGCCAGTCCGGCGACAAGATCGCGGTGCAGGCCGGGCGCAGCCGTTTCAGCCTGGCCAGCCTGCCCGCGAACGACTTCCCGTCTGTCGATGAAGTCGAGGCGACCGAACAGGTCGATGTCCCCGAAAGCACGCTCAAGGAATTGATCGAGCGTACCGCCTTCGCCATGGCCCAGCAGGACGTCCGTTATTACCTCAACGGCCTGCTGTTCGACCTGCGAGATGGCACGTTGCGTTGCGTTGCGACGGACGGACACCGCCTGGCCCTGTGCGAAGCAAGCCTCGACGGCGGTGGCGGCAACAAGCGCCAGATCATCGTGCCGCGCAAGGGCGTGCAGGAACTCCAGCGCCTGCTTGAGGGTGGCGACCGCACCCTCGGCCTGGAGCTCGGCAAGGGCCATATCCGGGTCAAGCGCGACGATGTCACCTTCACCAGCAAGTTGATCGACGGCAAGTTCCCTGACTACGAAGCGGTGATCCCGATCGGCGCCGACAAGGACGTTCGGGTCGATCGCGAAGTGCTGCGTGCTGCACTCCAGCGCGCGTCGATCCTGTCGAATGAAAAGTACCGCGGCGTCCGCGTCGAGGTCTCGCCCGCGCAGCTCAGGATCAGTGCCCACAATCCCGAGCAGGAAGAAGCACAGGAAGAGATCGAGGCCGACACCCGGGTCGACGGACTGGCGATTGGCTTCAATGTGAATTACCTGCTGGACGCGCTCGGGGCGTTGCGCGACGAACAAGTGGTCATCCAACTCCGCGATGCCAATTCGTCCGCGCTCGTGCGTGGGGCGGATACCGGGCATGCGCGGCACGTGGTGATGCCGCTGCGTCTCTGACGCATTCGTGTTCCACGTGGAACCTGCGCTAAGACGCCCGGCTAGTCCGGGCGTCTTCGTTTTTCGTCCAATGAGCCCGACCTGATGCAGATCCAGCGCCTGCGCCTGCGCGATGTGCGCCGTTTCGAGACCGTGGATTTCCATCCACGGCCCGGATTCAATCTCCTGACCGGTTCGAACGGCAGCGGCAAGACCAGCCTGCTGGAAGCCATCCATCTGCTCGCCCACGGACGCAGCTTCCGCGGACGTGTCAGGGACGGTCTCATTCGTCAGGGCCAGTCATCCCTCGAGGTCTTCGCGGAATGGCGGGACGGTGCCGACACCGCCCGCCGCGCGGGACTGCGACACTCCGGTGGCGATTGGGAGGCGCGGTTGGACGGCGCGCATGTCTCCCATCTCGGCCAGCTCTGCGAGTCCATGGCGGTGGTGACGTTCGAACCGGGTAGCCATGCGCTGATCGACGGCAGTAGCGAGCAGCGTCGTCGCTTCCTGGACTGGGGGTTGTTCCACGTGGAACGTCAACTGGGCGACGAAGGATTTCTCGCCGTATGGCGTCGCCACGCGCGCGCGCTGAAGCAGCGCAATGCCTTGCTGAGGCAACACGCCGAGGGTGGCCAGCTGGATGCCTGGGAGCATGAGTTGGCGCAGGCAGGGGAAGCGCTGACACGCTGCCGCGAACGTTATGTCGCGCAGCTCGCGCCGTACGTGGAGGCCAGCATCGCCGACCTGCTGCCGGCGGCTGGCGGGGCTGGCATCGCGCTGCACCCAGGCTGGCGTCGGCAGGAACTCTCCCTTGCGGACGCCCTGCTGCTGGCCCGCGACCGCGACCGCCTGCTCGGGCATACCAGCCTGGGTCCGCATCGGGCAGACCTGAAACTCACGCTCGCTGCGCTGCCGGGGCGCGAAGGCCTGTCGCGCGGACAGGCCAAATTGGCTGCATTGGCGTTGTTGTTGGCCCAGGCACGGCATCTGGCGCAACTCGAAGGCCATTGGCCGCTGCTACAGCTCGACGACTTGGCATCAGAGCTCGATCGCACCCACCAAGCAGGGGTCCTGCGTGCCTTGGCTGAGAGCGGGGCACAAGTCCTGGTCACCGGCACGGAGGCGCCACCGGGCTTGTCCCTGGTGCATGTTCCGGTTGCTGTGTTCCACGTGGAACATGGTTGCGTCGCCGCCGTCGGTGGTGGCTGAAACGGGCGCAGCGTGGCGGGTTGCTATACTGCAGCTTCCTATAGCTAATGTGTCGAGGCATGCCTGCGGGCGTGCCACGGGAGTCCGAGCCGTTGATGTCGCAACATGAGCACACCGCGGGCGACGCGCCCGCCGCCAGCCCCTCCGGGACCTACGATTCCAGCAAGATCACCGTGCTGCGCGGCCTCGAGGCCGTCCGCAAGCGCCCGGGCATGTACATCGGCGACGTCCACGACGGTACCGGCCTGCACCACATGGTGTTCGAGGTGGTCGACAACTCGGTGGACGAGGCCTTGGCCGGCCACGCCGACGACATCGTGGTCACCATCCACGAGGACGGCTCGGTGTCGGTGTCGGACAACGGCCGCGGCATCCCGGTCGACATCCACAAGGAAGAGGGCGTCTCCGCGGCCGAGGTGATCCTCACCGTGCTGCATGCGGGCGGCAAGTTCGACGACAACAGCTACAAGGTCTCCGGTGGCCTGCACGGCGTGGGCGTGTCGGTGGTGAACGCGCTGTCGAGCAAGCTGACCCTGGACATCTGGCGCGACGGCGGCCACCACCAGCAGGAATACGCGCTCGGCGAGCCGGTCTACCCGCTCAAGCGCCTTGGCGACCAGGTTGGACGACGCGGCACCACGTTGCGGTTCTGGCCGGCCGCCGAAATCTTCACCGACGTCGAGTTCCACTACGACATCCTGGCCCGGCGCCTGCGCGAGTTGAGCTTCCTCAACTCCGGGGTCAAGATCACGCTGGTCGACGATCGCGGCGAAGGTCGCCGTGACGTATTCCAGTACGAAGGCGGCATCCGCAGCTTCGTGGAACACCTGGCCCAGCTGAAGACCCCGCTGCACCCGAACGTGATCTCGGTCAGCGGCGAGCAGAACGGCATCACCGTGGACGTTGCCCTGCAATGGACCGACGCCTACCAGGAAACGATGTTCTGCTTCACCAACAACATCCCACAGAAGGATGGCGGTACCCACCTGCAGGGCTTCCGTTCGGCGCTGACCCGCACGCTCACGAACTACATCGAGCAGAGCGGCATCGCCAAGCAGGCCAAGGTCGCGCTGTCGGGCGACGACATGCGCGAGGGCATGATCGCCGTGCTGTCGGTCAAGGTGCCGGATCCGAGCTTCTCCAGCCAGACCAAGGAGAAACTAGTCTCATCGGATGTGCGACCGGTCGTTGATAGCACGTTCGCTGCACGTTTGGAGGAGTTCCTGCAGGAACATCCCAATGAGGCGCGTGCGATCGCCGGCAAGATCGTGGATGCCGCGCGCGCCCGCGAGGCCGCGCGCAAGGCCCGTGACCTGACCCGCCGCAAGGGTGCGCTCGACATCGCCGGCCTGCCGGGCAAGCTGGCCGATTGCCAGGAGAAGGATCCGGCGCTGTCCGAACTGTTCATCGTCGAGGGCGACTCGGCCGGCGGCTCCGCCAAGCAGGGCCGCAACCGCAAGACCCAGGCGATCCTGCCGCTGAAGGGCAAGATCCTGAACGTCGAACGCGCGCGCTTCGACCGCATGCTGGCCAGCGCGGAGGTCGGCACGCTGATCACCGCGCTCGGCACCGGCATCGGCAAGGACGAATACAACCCGGACAAGCTGCGCTACCACCGCATCATCCTGATGACCGACGCCGACGTCGACGGCAGCCACATCCGCACCTTGCTGCTGACCTTCTTCTACCGGCAGATGCCGGAGCTGATCGAGCGCGGCCACATCTACATCGGCCTGCCGCCGCTGTACAAGATCAAGCAGGGCAAGAACGAGCTCTACCTGAAGGACGATGCCGCGCTGGATGCGTATTTGGCGGGCAACGCGGTGGAGGGTGCGCAACTGGTGCCGGCCGCCGGCGAGCCGGCGATCGACGGGGCCGCACTGGAATCCCTGCTGCTGGCCTACGCGAAGGCGCGCGAGGCGATCGCCCGCAATGCGCACCGCTACGACCCGCAGGTCCTCGAGGCGCTGATCGATTTCACCCCGCTGGATGCCGCCAGCCTGGCGCAGGGCATCGACGCCGGCGAACTGGCGGCGCTGGCGTCCCGGCTCAACCGCAGTGGCCTGGGCAAGCCGCGCTACACCCTCAGCCTGCAACCGGCGTCCGAACAACGCCCCGCGGCGCTGCTGGTGACCCGCCTGCACATGGGCGAGTCGCTGACCCAGGTGCTGCCGCTCTCGGCGTTCGAACATGGGGAACTCAAGCCGTTGCGGGAAGCCGCGGCGGCGCTGCATGGCTTGGTCCGCGAGGGTGCGCAGATCCAGCGCGGCACCCGTGCGCAAGCCATTGCCAGCTTCGCCGAGGCGCAAGCCTGGTTGCTGGAGGAAGCCAAGAAGGGTCGCCAGATCCAGCGCTTCAAGGGCCTCGGTGAAATGAACCCCGAGCAGCTGTGGGACACCACGGTGAACCCGGAAACCCGCCGCCTGCTGCAGGTCAGGATCGAGGACGCGGTCGCCGCCGACGCCATCTTCAGCACGCTGATGGGCGACGTGGTGGAGCCGCGCCGCGAGTTCATCGAGGACAACGCGTTGAAGGTGGCCAACCTCGACGTGTGAGCCATCAGGAGCGCGGCTCCAGTGGCACCTGGCTCGCGCGTCGTGCGCTCGCCGGGTGCCTCCGGCCTCGGGCTCCTGCCCTCGACGTTCGTCCCCGCATGCGCCTGCGGCGCAAAAGCACGGGGCTTCACCCGCGCCGCGAGTTCATCGAGGACAACGCGTTGAAGGTCGCCAACCTCGAAGTCTGAGGACGCAAGACGCATCGCATTGACGCGCCCTTGAGCCGCGGGACGCTACAACGCGGGCACTCCCACGACCACCGGATCCCGCCGATGCCCCGCGCCCGCCTCCTTGCCGTCCTGCTGGCGGCCTCCCTCGCCTGCGCCTGCGCCACCACCACGTCGCCCACCGGCCGCACCCAGTACGTCGGCGCGGTTTCGCAGGCCCAGCTCGACCAGCTGGGGGCGAAGGCCTTCGCCGAACAGAAGGCGACCAAGCCGCAGGCCAGCGATGCCGCGCAACGCCGCTACGTCGCCTGCGTGACCGATTCGATCGTGGCCGGACTGCCTGCGCAATGGCGCACCTATCGCTGGGAGTCGGCGCTGTTCGTCGACGAGGAACCGAACGCCTTCGCGCTTCCGGGGGGGAAGGTCGGGGTGTATTCGGGCATCTTCCGGGTGGCCCGTGACCAGGATCAGTTGGCGGCGGTGATCGCCCACGAAATCGGCCACGTCGTGGCCCGTCACCACGACGAGCGGATCACCCGCCAGGTGGGCGCGGCGGGCGCTGTGCAGCTGCTCGGGGCCTTGGCCGGCGATTACGGGCAGGTGGCCGCCCAAGGCGGTTCGATCCTGGCCCAGGCCGGCTTCCTGCTGCCGAATTCGCGCGCGCAGGAGACCGAGGCGGACGTGGTCGGCCAGCAGCTCATGGCGGAGGCGGGATACGACCCGCGCGGCGCCGTGGTGCTGTGGCGCAACATGGCGGAGCTGGGCGGCGCACGCCCCCCGCGCTGGCTATCCACCCATCCCGAGCCTGCCTCGCGCCTGCGCGAGCTCGATGCCCGCGCGGCCAGCCTGGTGCCCGTCATGGAGCAGGCACGGCGTGCGGGCCGCATGCCGCGTTGCCGCTGACTTAACGGCGGGGACGGACAGAATGCCGGCACGGTCGAATCGGCGTACTTTCTGCTAGGGTGCGTCCCCTCGCCGGCTGTTGGCGGCAATAGTCCACATTCGAGGTGTTGCATGAACAAGTCGATCCGTCGTCCCCTCGTCGCGGCGCTCTGCGGTGCGCTCGGGTTGATGGTCCTCGCGCCGTCGGCCAATGCCCAACAGCAGTCCGGCACCACCAGCATGCGCGAGCAGCGCGCGAAGCGGATGGCGGAACTTGGCAAGACCAAGGATGCCGAGCAGAAGACCGAGGAAGCTGCGGCGCTGTACCCGAACGCGACCCGCGTGCAGCCCGAGGCCAAGGCGAACCCGAAGATCGTCAAGCAACTGCAGGAGATGCAGGAGCTGTTCGAGAAGCAGGAGAACGACAAGGTCATCGCCAAGGCCGAGGCGATCG
>JAFLEC010000099.1 GCA_017302095.1 Lysobacterales bacterium
GCCGCAGGCGCGCACCGAGCGGGCTGCCGGCCCATCCCGCGAGGCGGGCCCAGGCCGCGCTGCCCACCGTGCCGGTGCCCAGCAAGGCCACCCGCGCGGTGCCCGTGGCATGCAGCGGCGCGACCCGCGCGCTCACGGTGCGGCCTGGCGTTTGTCCGGGGCGACTACCGCCGCCGCGCGTTCAAGCGCGGCACCGATGTCGGCCAGCAGGTCGTCGGCATGCTCGATGCCGACCGACAACCGCAGCAGGCCATCGGTGATGCCGGCCGCGGCGCGTGCTTCCGGCGCCATCGCCGCATGGGTCATGGTCGCCGGATGCGCCACCAGGCTCTCCACGCCGCCTAGCGATTCCGCCAGGGTGAAGGCCTGCAGGCCATCGAGGAACGCGCGCACCGCGGCCTCGCCGCCCGCCAGCTCCACGCTCAGCATCGCGCCGAACCCGTGCTGCTGGCGCGCCGCCAGTGCGTGCCCGGGATGCGAGGCAAGGCCGGGGTAATGCAGGGCGCGCACCGCCGGGTGGCCATCGAGCAGGCCGACCAGCGCGGTGGTGTTCTCCTGGTGCACGCGCAGGCGCGCATCCAGCGTGCGCAGGCCGCGCAGGGTCAGGAAGCTGTCGAACGGCGAGCCGGTGATGCCCAGGCAATTGGCCCACCAGGCGAACTGCTCGTGCAGCGCGGCGTCGCGCGCCACCACCGCGCCACCCACAACGTCGCTGTGGCCGTTGATGTACTTGGTGGTCGAATGCACGACGACGTCCGCGCCGAAGTCGGCAATCGGCCGCTGCAGCGCCGGCGACAGGAAGGTGTTGTCGACCACCGCGCGCGCGCCGGCCTTGTGCGCAGCCTCGATCACGAAGCGCAGGTCGGTGATCCGCAGCAGCGGATTGGACGGGGTTTCGATCCAGACCACCGCCGGCCCGCGCTCCAGCGCCTGCGCCAGCGCGCGCGGATCGGTGAGGTCGCAGGTGGCCAGCTCGAAGGCGCCCTTCCTTGCCAGCGCGTTGAACAGGCGCCAGCTGCCGCCGTAGCAGTCGTGCGGCACCACCAGCACGTCGCCGGGCTGCAGCAGGGCACTGAGGACGAGCGTGATCGCGGCCATGCCGGTGGCGGTGACCACCCCGCCGGCGCCGCCCTCGAGGTCGGCCAGGGCCTCGCCGAGCAGGTCGCGGGTCGGGTTGCCGCTGCGGGTGTAGTCGTAAGTGCGCTTTTCGGCGAAGCCGGCGAAGCTGAAGTTGCTCGACAGCACCAGCGGCGGGGTGACCGCGCCGAACGCGGGATCGCGGTCGATGCCGGCGCGCACCGCGCGGGTGGCGCGTCGACAGCCAGCGTCGAAGGCGGGGGGCGTGGCGTGGCTCATACGGAAGCTCCGGTGCGGTCGCTGAGGGGGGAGGCGCTGGCCTGCGGCCGGCGCGGGGGATCCAGTTCGGCCGCCAGCACGGCGTCGATGCGGTCGGTTTCCTTGAGGAAAGCGTCGTGGCCGTAGGGCGAGCGCAGCACGCGCAAGCGACTGCCCGGCCCCAGGCCCTCGACCAGCGCCACCGCGTCGGACAGCGGCACCAGCCGGTCGCCCTCGATCGCCACCACCAGGGTCGGCACGCGGACCGCGGCGGGATCGATCGCGTGCAGGTCGATCGATTCCGACAGTCGCAACCAGGCGGTGGCGTCGATGCGCGACACGAACTTCGCGCCGGCGGCCTCCAGGTACTCCTCGGCGGCAACGCGCACACGACCGCTTGCCAGCACCGGGGCTGCGTCGAAGCGCTCGCCGAATTCCTCCGGCGTGCGATAGCTGAGCATCGCGAACTGGCGTGCCAGCGACAGGCCTTGGTCGTCCGCGCATTGCAGCTGCCCCAGCGCAACCGCCTTGCGCTGCAGTGCGCGCCATGCCGACGCGTAGGGATGCGGCCGATGCGCGCCGCTGACGGCGACGAGCTTGCGCAAGCGGGCGGGATGGCAGATCGCCAGCTGCAGGCCGACCAGTGCGCCGTAGGAATAGCCGACGAACGCATCCAGCGCTTCGATGCCCAGCGAGTCCAGCAGCAAGGCGATCGCGTCGGCCTGGTCGGCGGTGTCGATCGGCGCGTCCAGGCTGCCATCGGCGCCGACGTAGTCGAAGCTCAGCACACGGCGTTGCCCCGGTGCCAATGCGCGGCCGGCATCGAGCAGGCCTTGCGCCCAGCCCGGCGCCGCATCGATCGCATTCGACGCGGCGTGCCGATGCGCCGAAATGCCACCGGCGAGGAAGACCACAGGTGCATCGGCCGGACCTGCCAGCTCGTAGGCGAGGCGCAACTTGCGGGTCCCGGCATGGCGCATGGCCAGCACGGCATCGACCGTGCCGCGCAGCACTTGGCGCGCATGACCAGCAGGAACATCGGGGCCGGCCGTGGCCCCGCCCGGCGGCGGGCTGGCGGCCGGGGGAGGGGTGGCGCGCTGGGGGGCGTTGCGTTCGGCGAGGCTCACGGCACGGCTCCGATGGACAGGATCCATCGGCATCGCGGGGGTCCGGAAGGCCGGCGTCGCCGGCAGCGCGCGCCGCATTCGCGGCATCGCACCCATCTTCCGGGAACGCGCAGGTCCCCGCAGGATTTGGCACCGCGACCGGGCGTGCTGCTTGCGCAACGCGCCCCATCAGGTTGCCCCGGCGTCCTTGGGCCTGTCCCTCAGCCGGTCTTGATGGATGGCCGCAGTGTGGGCGTACCCGGACCTCATGTCAATCGCTTTATCCGGATGAAGCGATTCATATTCCGAATCGTCATGTCGGGGTTGTTGGGCAATACTCCCCGGCTTCCACAGCCACCTGGCCCGTCACCTTGGAAATCCGCCGCCTGAATTCCTTGCGCGCGCTCGCTGCGCTGATCGTGCTGGTGGGCCACTACAGCAACCGCGCGCAGCTGTGGGATGCCATCCTCGGCACCCGGGCACCGCAACTGGGGGTGATGCTGTTCTTCCTGCTCAGTGCGTTCCTGATGACGATCCTGTACATGGATCGCCGCCCCACGCACGCCGCGATCGCCACGTACGCTTGGGCGCGCGCCGCCCGGGTGTTGCCGCTGTTCGTGGTGGTGGTGCTGGCATCGCACCTGCTGGGCAAGCTGCCGATCGCCTGGTTGCAGGCATCGGTCTACGCGATCCCGGACTGGAAGGCCGTCGCCTCGCATCTGCTCTTCCTGTTCGGCGTGCAGGTGCTGTGGACCATCCCCGCCGAGATCCACTTCTACGCGATCTTCGCCCTGCTCTGGTGGCTCCGTCCGCGGACTGCGCTGGCGCTGCCGCTCTTTTGCGCGGTCGTGCTCGGCATCTTCGCGAGCGGACACTGGCCGCTCGGGCCCAAGCAACCCATCCACGGGTTCCCGATCGACCTGCCACTGTTGCGCGGCCTGCCCTATTTCGTCGCCGGCATGCTGCTCGGCCTGCTCTACTTGCGCTGGCGTCCGCCGGCGCGCTGGCAACATCCCGCCTATGCCGCGGTTGGCCTCGGTCTCGTCCTGTTGCTGTACCCGGCCATTCTCGAGCGCCTGACCGGCTGGACCTACGTGATGTGGTTCAACCCGCTGGTCCTGGTGGTGATGGCGCTCGCCTTCTTCTGCGTGGTGTTCATGGTCCCCGCGGGCAACCGCCTGCTGGAAAGTCGCGTCGGCGACTACCTCGGCAAGATCTCCTATTCGCTCTACCTGCTGCACTTCCCGACCCTGCTGGCGCTCGGCAAGTTCGGCCTGGCCCACGGGGAGCTTGGCCTGGTGCTGTTCCTCGCGCTCACGATCGCATCCGCCACCCTCAGCTTCCGCTTGCTGGAAGCGCCCGCCCGACGCGCGATCCGCCGCTTCGGCGGAAGCGCGCGCGCCCCGGACGCAGGCTGAGCCGAGGCCCGATGCGCCGCGCCTGGCCGTTTCTGCTTGCCGTTTCGCTAGGAACCTGTCCTACGGGCTCGGCGTCGGAGCCGCCGGCGCCCCCCGCGACCCTCGCCTCGCTGCGGATCGAAGCCGGCGATGGCGAATACCTGGCGTGGGCGGACAATCGCCTCGCCGGACCGATCGAAGTGCTGCTGACCGGCCAGCTCGGCCGCGACGCGCGCAGCGACCCGCCCCTGCCGGCCCGGGCGACCGTCGGCGCTGGCGACAGCGCGTTGGTCGCGCGCCTGCAGGTGCCTGCGATCGGGATCGGGGCACTGCACCTCAGCCTGCGCGGCGTGCCCGGCCATCCCGGTGCGCGACCGCGCGACGTGGCCTACCTGCCGCCGCTGCCAGCCGGCTCCTTGCGGATCGAGCAAGGGTGGGGAGGCTCGGCGAGCCATGCCGACGACGAGAATCGGCATGCCCTCGATTTCGCCGCCGACCCCGGCACGCCGGTGCTGGCCGCACGCAGCGGCACCGTGATGCAGGTCGAGGCGGGTTTCCGCGGATCGGGCCTGGACCGCAACCGCCTGCTCGATCGCGCCAACCTCGTGCGCATCCTGCACGACGATGGGTCGATGGCGTTGTACGCGCATCTCGCCCCCGACGGCGCGCGGGTGCGCCCCGGCCAGCAGGTGATCGCCGGCGAGCAGATCGCGGTGTCCGGCAACACCGGCTACAGCAGCGGCCCGCACCTGCATTTCGTGGTGCAGGTGAATCGCGGCCTGCGCCTTGTCTCCGTGCCGTTCCGCATGCCGGGCGTCCAGCCCCCCTGATCGCGGGGTCGCGGCACGCACGCGACTGCGACACGATGCAGCGTCTCTCAAGGACGCGGGATGTCGGCATCCGGCCCGGACGGGCACTGGAGCGCCCGGGAACCGTGGACCAGGCACGGTTCCTAGGGCGCGACCAGTCCGCGCCGCGCCGCCTCGAGGGTCGCCTCGGCACGCGTCCCCACGCTGAGTTTGCGGTAGATGTCCTTGAGGTAGCCCGAAACCGTGTGCCTCGACAGTTCCAGCGCCGACGCCACCTCGCCGAGGGTCAGGCCCTTGGCGGTCAGGCGCAGCACCTCGGTCTCGCGCGGGGTCAGCGGCACTTGCGCCTCGCTCGCATGGGGCATCGGCTGGAAATGTCGCAGCAGCCGTCGCGCGATCGAAGCCGACAGCGGCGGCTGTCCATCGACGATCCCGCGCAGCATGTCGGCAAGCGCACCGCGGTCCCGGTCCTTCAGTACGTAGCCCTGGGCACCGGCACGCAGCGCCGGGAACAGGTGGGCGTCATCGTCGAACACGGTTGCGACGATGCAGAACGTCCCGGCACCGCGTTGCTGCAACGCCTCGATTAGCTGGATGCCGCTTGCATCCGGCAGGCCCAGGTCGACCAGCGCCAACGCGGGCGGCGGTTCGATCTTCGCCATCGCCTCGGCGACGCTGCCGGCCAGCGCGACTTCGATCCCGGGGAACGCCGCGCGGACCGCATCGGCCAGCCAGACGCGCGCGCCTGGCAGGTCGTCGACGACCAGCGCGCTCCCGAACGCCACTGCCTGGCCCATCAGGGCGTCTCCTCCAGCGGCACCCGCAACAGCACCTTGGCGCCACCCGCGGTGCCGGCCACCCAGTCGATCTGCCCGTCGAGCGCACCGGCGCGGTCCTGCATGCCGCGCATGCCCGCGCCCGCCCGCACGTGGCCAGCGACGCCGCTGCCGTCGTCGGTGAGCTCCAGCAGCAGTTCGCCCCGCGCGGCGCGCACCCTCACCCGTACCTGCCGGGCTTGCGCATGGCGGATGGTGTTGCTCAGCGACTCGCGCACGATGCGGTGCAGGTGCAAGGCCCGCGCGTTGTCCAGCATCGGATCCGGCAGCGCCTCGTCCGCTTCCCAGGCCAGGTCGATGCCGACCGCGGACAGGCGTTGCGCCGCCTCGCTGCGGATGTCGGCGAGGACGTCGCCCAGGGTGCCCGGCGTGCCGCGCGAACGGGTGACCACGTCGCGCAGGTCTTGCAGGATCGCCCGCGCGAGATCGGCCTGCACCGGCGATTCGGCCTCATACACCAATCCCAGCAGCTTCGCGCCGAGGTCGTCGTGCAGGTCGGCGTAGATGCGTTCGCGTTCCTGGCGTACGGCTTGCTCCCGCGATTCCGCCTCGACCACCCGCAACCGCGCCTCGCAGGCGGCCAGTGCGCGCACGTCGGCGCGGCGGCGTGCCAGCAACAGGCCCAGCCCGATCGTGGCGGCCAGCGCCCAGCCCCCGAGCAGCATCGCGAGCGCAGGCGTCGCCATCGTCGTTATGGCGCCGAGGGAAGGAATTCGCTGCGCACGGCGGTGGCCCGCACCGGCAAGTTCAAGCGCTCGTAGGCTTCCGCCAGCAAGCGGGCGGCCTCGAGCGTGCGTGGATGCGTTGGCCCCTGTCTTTCCTTGAGCGACACCAACGCGGCCTCAAGCTTGGTGCGCGCGCCGCTTGCATCACCCAGTGCGAGATCGGCATTCGCCGAGTTGGCGAGGATCGCCGCGTAGTTCGGATGCTCCTTGCCCATCGCCTCCGGCGCCAGGGCGAGAGCCTCGTCCCAGGTGCGCTTGGCATCGCGCGCGCGGCCGGCCTTGAACAGTGCGGTGGCCTTGGCATTGCGGGCCGCCACCGTGTCCCGCGTTGGCTTGCCGGCCTCGGACGAGATCGCGCGATCGGCCTCGGCGATCGCCTCGTCGTAGCGCGCAAGTTGCGTGAGCGAAGTCGCCAGCAACATGCGGCTGACCACGACGTCGGTGGACGCGCCTTCGCCACGCGACACCCGCACGTCGATCTCGCGACGGAGCAAGGGCTCGGCCTCGGCCGCCCGACCCAGCGTGTTGTAGGCCGCGGCCAATTGCCCACCTGAGCCCAATGTCAGCGGATGCGCATCGCCATAGCGCTGCTTGCGCTTTTCGTAGACCTCGGCGTACAGCTTCACTGCCTCGTCGAGCCGGCCTTGCCGATGCAACGATTGCCCCAGCACCTTCTTGGTGTAGAGCGTCTGCGGATGGTCGGGCCCGAGCCGCTTGGACTCGGACGCGAGGACCTGGCGGATCAGCGCCTCGGCTTCCTCCGACCCACCGGAATTGTTGAGCGCATAGGCAAGATTGTGGCGGAGGCTGTCGGTGGCTTCGGCCCCATCGGGCAGGCGCGCCAGCGCGGGATCGGCCAGCAGTTTCCGATCGAGGGCGATCGCCTCGTCGACCTTGCCCGCTTCCTCGAGCGCCTGCGCACGCAGGATCCCGGTCCGGAACACGAGCGCACGTGCCCAATCCGCGCCGATCGGCGCGAGTGCCCGCTCCAGCTCGTCGGCGAGCGACAGCGCCCGCTCCGGTTCGCTCGCGCGTGCCGCATCCTCCATGCGCGTGAAGCGGACATCCATCGCCTCGCGGCTGCCGGCACCGAATCCCGCCTGCAGCCAGCCCTCGGCCCGATCGAGCATGGGCCGGGCACGGGCGCTCTCGCCCAGTCCGCTCCACGCCCGCGCGAGCAAGAGCGCCACCTGTCCGCGCGTGCGCGGCGAACCGCGTTCGTCGTCCAGCGCCTGCCCGGCACGTTCCAGCACTTCGCGCAGCGGCATCTCGGCGGAGCCGCCGGTTTCCGGATCCGCCTCGGTCAGCATCGTCTCCACGAAGCCGTTGACCGCCGCCAGTTCGTTGGCACGGGCTTCTGCCTCGGCCAATGCGGCCCGCGCCCGCTGCGCGGCCAGCGTGCTGACCACGGTGGCGGTCGACAGCGCCAGGAACACGATCGCGGCGGCGGTGCTCAGCGCGCGATGCCGGCGCACGAAGCGGGCGGCGCGGTAGGCCGCGGTCGGCGCGCGCGCC